>JBDREF010000193.1:0-5870 GCA_043820045.1 Planctomycetota bacterium
CGGCCATTTGTTGACCGCTTTCTTGTCGCGTTTTATCAGGTCAATCAAGTCTTTTTCGACCAAATCCGGGGGCAATTTTACCGGAACATCCAGTTTTTGCAGAATTCGCCGGATTCTGTCGAGCCTTTCGCCGTCGCCCAGGCCCATCTCGATTTCGATCAGGCCCGCGGCGATAATGCCTATCGCTACGGCCTCGCCGTGCAGCAGCGCAAATCCGCTCGCAGCCTCGACCGCATGTCCGATAGTATGGCCGTAATTGAGAATCCTTCTCTGGTTCTGCTCGCGGGGGTCGGCCTCGACGACCTCGCCCTTTATTTTGCAGTTGAGATGAGCTATTTTCTCCAGCACCTCCGGCTGCCGATCAAGTACGGCGTCGAGATTGGCTTCGAGAAAAGCGAAATACTGCTCGTCGGCGATAATCGCATGTTTTACAGATTCGACCAGCCCGGCCCGAAACTGCCGCTCGTCCAGCGTTGTCAGTGTCGCAACGTCGATATAGACCGCCACCGGGTGCCAGAACGCGCCGAATGCGTTCTTACTAATACTGGAATCGACGCCGGTCTTGCCGCCGACCGCCGAATCGGCCTGGGCCACGGTAGTCGTGGGTATCTGGAGGACGGGCACGCCTCTCTTGAATATCGCGGCCGCGAATCCGGCGATATCGCCGACCGTCCCGCCGCCAAGTGCGACGACGAGGGTGTCTCTGCCTAAGTACGCCTTTTCCATAGTCTCGATGATTGATACGGCCGTATCGATATTCTTCGATGCCTCGCCGGCAGGGCTGATTACGAAGGTCGGAACGGTTCTCTCACCGAGGAGCTTGGCCAAATGGCCCGCCGAGACCAGGTTTTCATCGGTAACGACGAACTTGCTGTGCCGGTCAAAATCGGTCCTTATCCGCGACCATACCGAGCCGAGAATATCCGCCCCGATTCTTATCGTATAACCGCCGCCCGGCGAAGCCGGAATTTTAACCTCATGCTCTATCATATACCAAAGCCAACAAACCTGCCGAAAATCCTTTATTCCGGCACCGGGAGAGCCGCCAATCACTCCTTAGCAGCGCCACCCGGAGCCTTGCCAATAACGCAAACCATGCAGTATAACCGATTTACGCAACCAACACAAGCCCCAAGACCGGCAATTTTAACTCGACTCTCAAGCGACCGAGGATGACATTTTGTTGCCCTTGCTTAGAGAGCGGCAGGGGGGGAAAGCCGGGGCAAACCTGAGATAATCGGTGAGATTGGCCGTGCCGCGCGTGCCAAGAAGGCTAAAACCAGAATGCCTGCCTTTTGCCTTCCATAAAAGCAACCGGGGCCTGCACTAAATCAGTCAGTGCAGGCCCCGAACTTAATTCATCCTTACTTTCCTACCCGCAAGCCAATTGGCTGCAGGCAGAACTACAGACTCTGAAGGCTATGGCCCAACCTTCCACAGTTCCAGGATCACGATGTCCCCGCCGTTGGCATCTCTCGAACCACCGGGGCCGTCGTTGGAATTGCCCTGAAGCTGGTGAATGCGGATGTAGCCCTGGGTGACCTCGAGTATCGGACTGTTTGCACCGGCATCCGTCGGCCTGCCGTTCTCATCCATATCTACGAACACCGGACTCGGTGCAACTCCGTCTCCTGGAGGCGGGATTTTACCATCGAATCCAACGCGAGCGAAGACTGCGTCACCGGCCTCGTCTCCTGCTATTTCGCCAATGTCGTACTGGGATTGATCGTGGTTGTGAACCAGAACGGCATAATTCGAACCGATGTTTGCAGGAGGTCCCGATCCGCCGTCTTCGGCTATTATGCGATGAGCGTGGCCGTTGTCTGCCTCGCCAAAAGCTCCAACAAAGCGATAGAAACCGTTGGGAACATCGACGCGGAAGATGAGTCCTTCCGGATTGGGCGATGGCGTATCCATATCGCCCATAGTAGCAGCACTTACTTCGTTGGTGAAGCTCTTGGCTCCTATGAAGGAATCGTAAAGCTCTTCAGGACACTCGTCCGGAAACTCGTTTCTGTTGTTGGGCGAGTCATCGAAAGGACCAAACACTCCATACCCGGCCCTGTCGCCGAACGGCGAGTCAGTCGGATATATCACTTCGTAGCCAAATCCTCTGGCCGGGTCGTACTGCACCGACTGCACGCTTTCGTGGAGCACCATCGTGTAGTTAACGCTTGGATCGTTGTAGGTAGCACAATCGAGAGCCCGTGACCCAAAAGCATACGCCGCCGCCAGTTGGGCTTGCGGCTCAGGTTCGACGACTCTGATTTCGGTGATGCTGATCGAGCCGACACCACCGGGCAGTCCGTTACCTACGCCAATTGACAGCTTTGCGGCTGCGGTCGCATCAACGCCGGCGAATTCGCCCAGCGGGATCCTCCACTTCTTCCACGTATCAATCTGTGTGGCCGCAGGATCCGGGTGAACCACCATGGCGGATGCACCGGTACTATCTTCCAGCACCGCATAAATCGCCTCGGCGGAGTTGCCGCTGGTTGAGGCTACATCCTGAGACAGGAAATCGCCGCTGACGCTGCCTTCAATACTGACGTTGTCGAATGTGAACGTGCGTACCTCACCGGCTGCGTGCGACGTAACGGCAAGACCGACCAATACGGGGTCTGTCATCACCGTCTCACGGGCATCACCCAACTGCGTCCATGTGGCACCGTCGGGGGAAATAGAGCCGGAGAAATTGTTTCCGACACGCTCCAGCTTCACCCAGTACGGAGGTGCTACAACCGTTCCGCTATCGCTGTTTACCGACGCGCTGTCGGCGGTAGGCCGTCCCTGGAAGCTCGCACCATTGCCGCCACCACCGGTGATGGGCATATAAGCGTGGGTCGAACCGGCTGCAATGCTCTGACGAATCATTACGCCGCCCTTGGCCCAGGTGTTTGAGCCGGTGCCGTTGCTGACTACACGGGCTACTATCGTAGCATCGCCGGTCAGTTCTCTGTAAACGTAATGGAACTGGTCGGCAGTGCCCCAGACGTCTGCTCCGGAACCGGCAATTTCATAGGTCCCGGTCGCTTCGTCGATATTGAGATTGTCCGGTTGACCCTTGAATTGCAGTGACAGCTCGGATACGAGTCCGCCGTAGGTCAGATCCGCCGGTGCACTGAAGGCTGTCTCGGAAACGTAAGGCTCAGCCGTGTTATCATAATCCAGGGTTGTCTGCCCGTTGTCGATGATCACGTAATTAGCCGTGGAGAATTTCCAGACCGGACCCATTACCGTCCCGGTGGGTGTGAACTCATCGACTCTCCAGTAGTAGGTCGTAAACAGATTCAGCGGACCGGGGTCGTACGAAGCCTGCATGAGCTTGCCCTTGAAGGTGCTCATGTCGGCGGATGCGACGGCCGCTTCATCTGTCCCGAAGTACAGATCGTGCATGACGACGACTTTGCCGGGCGTCCAACTGAGTGTTACCGGAGGCTCTAAACCCGCTGTACCGTCGGCCGGTACCGGGAAATGGGCTTCCAGAGGCATGGTCGTAAAACTCCAGACGTCGCCTGTGATTACATTTCCATCGGCTTCGACCTCATCCACTCTCCAATAGTAGGTCGTTCCAGGATCGAAAATCATGGCGATGAGTGTCAGCTCGGTTTCGGCAATCAGGTCTGCATCGTCGATGGTCTCGTCCTTGCTCAGATAGACTTTGTGCGAAACGGCCGTGGGACCGGCTGTCCACTCCAGCGAGCCGGGGTCGGTATCGACGGCGCCGTCAGCCGGTACGGGCTGATAAGCCTCCAGCAGACCGATCATGATCCGAATCTCGTCATTCGCCAATTGCCGGTCATATATACGCACGTCGTCAATCATACCGAGAAGGAACCGGTCGATATGAGAGGATCGCACACCGATACCGACATCGGCATCTTCCGTCAGGTTCCAGATATTCTGCGCGTTGACCGTGTCGGCCCCCTCCGTGTCCATCACGCCGTCCACGTAGAGCTGGGTCCCCGGAGGATTCATGTCAGAGGCCTCAGCCACGGCCATGGCAACATGACGCCATTCATCGTCATTGACGATGGCGGCGCCTCTGAACCGGCCGTTACCGTGCTCGGCGCGCAGCCGGCCACCGTCAATACGGAAATTCTGGTATTGTCCGCCTACGCCGGTGCCATCGCTGCTGCCCCAGTTCACCAGTGAACCGTTGCCGGTCGTCTTAATCCAGCAGGTGACGGTGAACGGCTTCTGGAAAGGATTGCCGGGATCCGTGCGGTCGGCGTTGATGCCTTTGTAGCCGGCGATAGTGACGTAATCACCATCTCCGTCGAGCGACAGGGCGCCACCGAGTATCCCGTCATCGACAAGCAGCGCTTCGCCCACCAGCGTGCCATCCCGTCCGTTACCTGACGAGTCGCTGGTATCGCCGTCGAATTTCCACCAGCCGACAAGGTTCGGATCGTCCTCCAAACCGGCGGTGCTGGCGCCGGCCATAGCCAGCACCAAAACAATAGATGTCAATAACAGTAGTTTCTTGCACATAACAGTCCTCCTTTGTAGAACTTATGACAAAAAAAACAGAATATCGCTCCGGCCACGAGCCGCAGCGCTTATGATCGTTACATACGACGGTCAGCCCTTCTCCGGTACGGGCTTGCCTGCCGCAAACTACTTTCGGACAAAAAACAGAGACTCTTTGCTCGATTTTATGCTTATTCTGTAAGGAACTTTATTGCAGGGCTTACCTTGTGCCATGTCTTCACGAAAAGCTTATTTGAGTAACAAGCTAACAGATATGAAAAATCATCGCCAGTTATGTACACACTTCACCTGCCACACATTAAGTGGTTGCTCAAAACCGTACATAAGCAAAACGCCGTAGTGCCCCCCTCCATGGAGACATTCTACCCATTAAAATACCAAAATGCCCTAAGGCCTGTCAAGAAAAACCTGCCAAATAGCTCATTATTACCACCTTGCCGGATTGACGCCCATGCGGCCTATTGTGGCAAATATACATTTTTCAGGACTAAAAAGTCCGATCCGGAGAGAGGATTCAAGAAAATACAGCACCTGGATAAATCGCAGCCGTTGCCAATCCTATGTTCTTTATTCATTTTCTGGGCCGCGCGATACGAACATCGGCATCTCAGCCTGCCTCGCACCATCGCAGGCCGGACCCATGCCTATAACGTAAACCGTGCAGTATAAGCCAACTTACACAGCCGAAATAATCGCCAAGACCGGCAAGATTTATCCTGCCTTGGCTCTCTGAATTCCACCGTATGAAAGAAAAGCAGCCACAGCACCGGATTCAAAAGGAACAGCCACTCGCCGCTAATCGCATACCATAGTGCCATACGTTCCCTCCGTTAGAATCGTACTAATCAACATGGGTGCCGGAAAAATGGTGGGGCAATACCGTAAGTCCCCACTGGATGCCTTACGGTAGCATCCCCAAGGGAGCCCCACCCGCGCGTTGATATCCCTAACTTATAGGATAGCCTGCGGGATTCTTTTTGTCACGAAGTTCCCTCGGGTTTTTGCCCTTGCCATGGGTGGCCGGGGTTGCTATAAATTTCGGCATGGAGACGAAATTGGCTGTACCTGTTGCGGCGGGCGGTCCGGAGCAGGCCTTGCAGCAGGCCGAGGCCGCGCGGGCCGCGGGCGCCGATATTATCGAGCTGCGAGCCGACTACCTCGAAGGGCTCAGCGTCGATCTGGTCGCCAAGTTGGTCGCCGAGATAAGAAACGCCGGCAACAAACGGCTGCCGGTGATTGTGACCTGCCGTGACAGGCGGCAGGGGGGGATGTATGACTACCCGCCACGGCTGAGGGTTGATGTGCTTGTCGCGGCACTGAAGGCCGGGGCGGAGTTCATCGACTGCGAATACGACAACTTCATTGTCCTCGAAAAT
>JBDREF010000194.1:0-14430 GCA_043820045.1 Planctomycetota bacterium
CTGCGGGCCCAGTTGGCAAAGACCAGGATGCCTACCATCGCGGCGAAATACACGGCGTTCTGCCAGAGCGACCTTCTCGTTTCCAAATGCGGCATAGCGACCTGGCTGCCCGCTTTTTCGAGTTCCTCTTTGCGGTAGATAAAGTGCATCGAAAGCCCGATCACGACACTGAAAATGACCGCCCCGACGGCGCGGGCTATGCCGATTTCCAGACCGAGTATCCGAGCGGTCAGGATTATCGCCAGAACATTGATGGCCGGTCCCGAATAAAGGAAAGTCGTGGCAGGCCCGAGACCTGCTCCCATCCTGTAAATGCCCGCAAACAGCGGCAAAACCGTGCAGGAACAAACGGCAAGGATGCCGCCGGACACAGATGCGACGGCGTAGGCCATGACCTTATTCGCCTTTGCCCCGAGATATTTCATCACCGACGCCTGGCTGACAAAAACCGAAATAGCGCCGGCGATAAAAAAGGCGGGCACCAGGCATAGCAAAACATGCTCCTGCGCGTACCATTTGACCAGATGCAGGGATTCTGTAACTGCATTATCGAAACGGGCGGTCCCGATCGGCAGATAATAGCAGACGATAAAAACGGCAATTATGGCCGCCAGCTTTTTCCACTCCGTTTTCCAGCTCATTGTGAGGTTCCCATACTATAGCGACCTGAGCAGTTTTTCATTATCCCCGGCCTGCTGCTTCAAAACACTGCTCATGCACGAGAAAAATTCGAGGATGCAGGGAGTTCTGAGTTTGTAGATTACTTTCAGGCCTTCTTTTCGATATTCCAGGAGGCCTGCATTGACCATAATTGCGAGATGCCGCGAAATATTGGACCTTTCGGAGCCGACGTGCTCGGCAATATCACATACGCACTGCTCGCCATCTTTTAGAAAATTGACAATAGCAATTCTATACGGGTGGGCTATCGCCTTGGCGATTTCCGCCTGCTTTTCGAACAGCAACTGTTTACTTTTATCAAACATCCAAAACCTCAGATTATATGACTATGTGACAATATACTCACGGAATGGCCGGATGTTCAAGTGAAATATTTTTTCTGCATTCTTTCGGGCGGCTGGGCAGTTCGTCAGCCCTGAGACCGGATTTTGGCTGATTCGATGTGATTTCTCTTGATAGTACGCCGGTTCAGTATTTCTTTCTGAACCTGGCAGCGGGAATGTTCATAAGTTTTCTATATTTTGCAACGGTGCGTCTGGCCAGGCTGTTTATCCCGGCCTGTTCCAGTTTTTTGCGTATCAGGTCGTCGCTGAGCGGTTTGGTCTTGTCCTCACCGTCAATAATCTGTTGCAGTTTGACCCTTATGGCTTCCCAACTGTGCCCCTGGCCGTCGGTGTCTTCCCTGCCGCCGCTAAAAAACTTGCGCAGAGGCAGTATCCCCCATGCACACTGGACGTATTTGCCGGCGACGGCGCGTGAGACGGTGGCCAGATGCACCCCGACCGTGTCGGCGATTTTCGACATCGGCAAAGGCCGAAGATGCAGATGGCCCTTGTCGAAGAAATCCTTCTGGAATTCCACCACCGCCTTGCTTACTCTTAGCAGCGTGCTTCTTCGCTGTTCGATTGCGTCTATAATCCATTGAGCCGAGCGAAGGTTATTCGCCAGAAATTCCCTGGTCTTTTCACTCACCTGCGTATCTTTGGCCATTCTGGCATAGTTATCATTTACCCTGAGGTGGGGCAGGTCATAATCGGCCAGCCGTACGGTGTATTGGCCTGAGCCGTTCGAGGGCTCCACTATTACATCCGGCGTGATTGGGTGGTTCTGGTCTCGGCCTATCTGAAGGCCCGGCGAGGTGTCAAGCTTGCTCATCCGCTCGATGGCCCGGTTGATTCTATCGATACTGCAATTCATCTTCCGGGCTATCTCGGGCAAATGATTCTCAAGCAGCTCATCCATGTGCTCGCTGATCAGGCGTGCCTCGAAGTCCATATCCTCGCCGCTCTGGGCCATCTGGATAAGCAGGCACTCTTTCATATCTCGCGCCCCGACGCCTGCCGGCTCCAATGTCTGCACAAGCTCCAGGGCATCGTTCAAATCGTCTATACTGAACTCGCCTTTGTCTTTGTTGTGAAGCTGTTCCAGCCTTACAGTCAGATAGCCCCGGTCGTCGATATAATCTATGATCATATTGCCGGCCGTCTTCACCGGCGGCCTGGCATCTATCAACCGCCACTGGTCCCCCAAATGCTCGTGCAGAGACTGAGGAAGGGCGGCGGTGTTTTTCATTGCTTCGAGTTTTCTGTCCGGCTCATCCGTGCGGACCCGTCTATAGAAGGGGCCTGCCTGGTCCATGTAGTCGGTCAAACCGCCGTCGAGATTGTCGAGACGCTCGAAGTCTTCGGCCTTGTCGGTGTCGGTGCTGACAACCAGGTCTTTCTCGCCCGTATCGTCCTGAGACTGCTCTTCGGTGGGCTCTACGTCCTCGGGACGTTCAGGCTCGACCATTTCCAGAACGGGATTGCTGTTAAGCTCCTGTTCTATTCTCTCCTGGAGGGCGAGGATCGGGAGCTGGAGAATCTCCATCGATTGAATCATATGCGGAGCGAGCTTCATTCTCAGCTCCATCCGCATCTGGTTTCTCATCTCCAGCTTCATAAAAGTGCCTTAGAGAAAATCTATCTTCTGCCTCGTTGCTCCGATTCTTATTTACCTATCATAGGTGTAGTAGATGATTTCGTCAAGATTCGGGCGGCAATTGAGAAACTTTGTGGGCGGAGCCGGGAATTATTCGAGTTCCTGTCTGCCGATTATCGCGTCGGTGAGCATTTTGCCGCTTGCGTATTCGATGGTGGTTCCAGTGGGCAGGCCCCGCGCCAGGCGTGTGATCTTAACGTCGGAGGTTCTAAGAAGCGAACTGATATACAGTGCTGTCCCGTCGCCGGCCATATTGGGATTTGTCGCCATTACTAATTCTCTTACATCCCCTTTCCGCACTCTATCGACGAGCTGCCGGATGGTCAGGTCGCTGGGCTCGACGCCCTCAAGCGGTGCAATATGGCCGCCGAGAACGTGATACACCCATTTGCATGTTCCGGTTTTCTCGAGACTTATTACGTCCTTGGGCTGCTCGACGATGCAGATCATGCTCTTGTCCCGCCGCGCGTCCGAACAGATTTGGCAGACAGGCTCTTCCGAGAGATTGTAGCAGGTTTCGCACCGCTTGATCTTGTTCTTTACATCGCGGATCGCATCGGCCAGGGCCATGGCTTCGTCGGGTCTTGCCTTCAATATATGAAAGGCCAGCCTCTCCGCCGATTTGGGCCCAATCCCCGGCAGTCTGCCGAATTCTTCGATAAGTCTGTTCAAACTTTCCGTGTATGCACTGCTCATAAATTCATCCTGCTATTCTATAACTAATTCTTTCTCATTGGCCATCCCCAAAGCATTCTGCTTTGAGGCTGCCACCCATTGATAGTAAACAGTTTGGCTTGTGTTGTGACCTAATCCAAAACATATTACTTTAAGTCTAACTCAGCAGGTTCTTGATATGGTTCAAAATCAACATCTACACTGAAATCGACTCGATGTATGGTACTTGTTGATTCTGACGATTGTCCACCGGCATCTGCTTTGAAGCAATAGACTGATAGACCAACTTTCCCAGCCTTGTTTTTCTGCACATCAACGGTTACAGCTATATCAAATTTCACCTCTTTAGGCTCACTTTCAGCCGGAGCTATTTGAGCTTTTGTTTCTAATTCATGTCGTACTTCTCTGACTCCTTCAACAATTTGCCGAGGCGTCTCTTTGACGAATTCCTTGATATCCATTCTGATACGACCTCAATCGAGAAATTATTCCTTTAACCTGCCGGGTGGCAGCCTCAAAGCCGAAGGCTTTGGGGATGGTTCAGATTGTTGGGAAACTGTCAAGGTCTATTGGTATTGGTCCTTGCCTGGTCCCCTGCCAATCGGCGGCACTGGAGTAACGCCACTCGTCCGCGACCTCAACCAGTCCCTTGCGTACCGGGTTATTATGAATGTAATGTGCCGAATCAATTATAGTCTTGACCTTTGTCATGTTACGATCATAGCCGCCGCCTTTCTGCCAGAAACGACAGGGCCTGTGTATCTGAGAGGTTGCCAGATATTTCAGGCCGTCGGGATTATTGTTTTTGAGATAACTCACTGTCTTGCGTGATACCGGCTGCTTGATTGAAAGCAATATATCGGATATCGAATACTCTATCCTTCTGGGACAGATCAGCAGATGCACGTGGCTCGGCATGAATACGTAAGCCCACAAGTCAAATTGGTGTTTTGTTCGGCTTGAAACAATAGCGTCCACAAGATACCTGCAAACCCTTTCTGCGGAAAGAAACGGCTGGTTTTGATAACAACTGAAAGTCAGCTCGTGGGCGTGTCCCGCAACATTATAACGGTGACACTTTCTTGTATATATCTTGCCTCGCAGCATAGAGGTATTGTACACGATTGATTATGTGGACACAACTTTCCCCTTGGGTGGGCCATCCCCAAGCTGCGCTTGAGGCTGCCACCCCTCTTTCACCCATTTAACCGGGTGGCAGCCTCATCCTGATTGTCGTTCATCGGGATGGGGATGGCTCAGTTCAACTAATCTGGTTCGATTCCCATGATCGTTGCATCCAGGCCCAGGAGTACCTCTTTTACGGCGGGATCGTTGGCCAGTTCGTACCTCTGCTTACTGCCGATCTTCTGCTCCTTGACGTTCGGCTCAGGCTGCTTCCGGTCGCCGGCGGCGATTTCAAACTTGAGTCTTATGCTCGTCGAGAACTCTTCGCTCAACATGGTCTCGATTTGCTCCATCCGGCCGTTACTCTCGCAGATTTTCTTGTGTATTTGCCCCGTCGGGCCGAATTCGAGCGTCAATATGCCGTTCTCAAAGCGAATCGGCTCGGCGGAACTCAGCAATCCGCCGGTGCCGGGTGCGAGTTTGGTGGTGATAAGTTTAAGGATATCCTGCCAATCGTCTTTTATCGATTGTAGGGTGATTGGCCCGGACAGGACTTGCGGTTCGCGGTCGGTCGTTTCGATTTCGCTATCTGTTACTTCATGGCTGCCGGTGTGGGTTTTACTCTCGGCCTTTGCTGTTATTTTTTTTTTAACGGCGGCCCCCGAGCCCGACTTCAACTGCGACAGAAGCTCATCGACATTCATGAAATGCTCGCTCAACGCGAACCGCAGCAGTGAGGCCTCCAGAAGCGATCTGCTTGTATCGCTGTTCTTGACGGCCCACCGCAGTTTTTCAAGCGATGCTATGTTGTAAATAAGCGCCGCGACGTCGAACTTCTCCGCCAGTTCAGCCGCTCGTTTTCGCTGTTGGTCGGTCAGGATTACCAGCGTACTCTCGGCGCCGGCGGATTTTATCACCATCAAATCGCGCATGTAATCGATGAGCGAATCGACAATCTGCACCTCGCTTATGCCGCTGTTTATCAAATCATCCGCGGCGGCGAGTGTTCCGGCCGCATCATTGTCGCCGATTTGAGCGATAAGATTCCAGATTTTCTCGCTGTCGGGGCAGCCCAAATACTGTTCAAGCAGCGAAGCGCTCAGAGGTTCTACGCCGACACTTATCAGCCTGTCCAGCAGGCTAAGGCCGTCTCTCATCGAGCCATTCGCCATTTTCGCTAACGGCAGGACCAGGTCTTCGTCGTATTTTATCTTTTCCTGCTCGAGTATGGATTTCAACTGCTTGCCGATAACGGCCGGGCTTATGTTGCCAAAATCGAATCGCTGGCACCTCGACTGAATCGTGGCGATTACTTTGTTCGGCTCAGTCGTGGCGAAAATGAACTTCACGTGACTGGGCGGCTCTTCAAGTATCTTCAGTAACGCATTAAAAGCCGAGGTGCTTAGCATATGCACCTCGTCGATGATATAGATTTTGAACCTTGCGCGTGCAGGCCGATAAATGGCGTTTTCACGAAGCCGTCGAACCTCTTCGACACCGTTATTTGATGCACCGTCGATTTCGATAACGTCGATATCTTCGCCGGCGTTTACCGCGATGCAGCTATCGCACTTGCAGCACGGCTCGATAGTCGGTTCGGGCGAGGCAAGGCAGTTGAGCGCCTTGGCCAGCACTCGCGCCATTGTCGTCTTTCCGACGCCCCGGGTGCCGGAAAATAGATAGGCGTGGGCGACCCTGCCCGTCTTTATAGCGTTCTTGAGCGTCTGGGCAATAGGATCCTGCCCGATGATATCATCGAACGACTGCGACCTGTATTTTCTTGCAAGAACAGTGTAAGCCATTTCGAAATGATTGACGATTAATGATTATTGATTATTCAAAGCAGAACCTTTCTATCTCATTGTTCCGCAAACTCTGCACTTCTGTCTTTTGTCGTTTTCCTCGATTTTACAAAAATAGCGGTTAACTCTCCGCCTTCTTCAAGTAGATTGGAAACCTTGTTTTCATCGAGTAATTCTTCTTCGATTATGAACTCCATCCAGAAGCAAGACTCATCAGGCTCTTCTATCACAATGCTCAACTTGGAAGCAAACTCGGCCTTTGACTGTGCTACACAAGCCGCACGGTAGTTGGAAGCAACGGAGGTCGAACACTTGATTAGCTGCTTTCTGATGTGGTTGCCTAAATCAGTTTTTGGCAGAGCCAGACTCAACTTGACACAGCGATGTGCAAATGTTTTAGTCCGCTCTTTTAGGTCATTTCCGCTCATCTGCTCCAGTATGTTCGATAATAATTTATCATTAATCAATAATCATTCAAAAAGGTGGCCGGGTTTACCACAGCACAACCAAGCACACGTTTATGGCTGCTCGGTTCCCCGCCTGACCAGGTTCACGGGCTCGGTCTGCATGGGACCCGGCCGAAAATAATCGATTCCGTCCTCAGTGGACATTCGATATTGATGGTCGATTACCGGTAAGTCAGCAATATAATCCGATACGCGGCCAGTATAGCGACGGGAGAAGCAATTTTCTACAAAAAGATTTTAATTTGACAAATTTTGTTTCAAAGGCTATTTTCTGCTCGAACGAAACCTGACACGTGAACGGCAAGTCAGGTAAGGCGACTGCAGTGACGCCCAACTGTTGGTCAATATGAGCCGGGGTAAGACGGGCGAAGGATCTCTGATGTAAAGAAGGAGAGTCATTATGATGGTCAGAATTGAGGATACCTGCACGGCCTGTGGTCTTTGTGTTGACACCTGTCCTGAAGTTTTCGACATGGGGGATGAAGCTGCGATTGTTACCGTTGATGAGGTTCCCGCCGAGCACGAGGATGCCGTGCAGCAGGCTGCCGACGAATGCCCCGTTGAGGCAATCGTCATAGAATAGGCGAAAGCGCATTCCGGCAGGCTCAACGGTCGACAACTAATGCATCGCAGGGATTTGCGATGCTGTTCGGGCGTCGCCGGATAGCTATTTTCCATGGCGGTGCAGGATGTGGAGTACTCAGCCTTCCTGCCGGCGCAGCATCAACACGCCCGGCAAGAAGAACGTGCCCCCGATGGCCGGCAGTTGGGGCCGGTGTTATTGTCTATTTTGAAAGTTCCCTTCCCCGATCGCGTGCCCTGGTAATGGCGGCTGATATCAGATCGCTGATCCCGCCTTCCGTGAAGACCTTTATCGCTGCTTCTGTTGTTCCGCCTGGTGAAGTAACCTTCCTGCGTAGCTCGGCCGGGCTCTCACCGTTCTTGTCGGCTTCAACTGCAAGCAGTCCCGCTCCTTTGGCGGTTTGCAGGACCAGGTCTTTGGCGACGGCTTCGGTCAGGCCCAGCTTGACTGCGGCTTTTACCATCTCTTCCATTAAGAGGAAATAGTAGGCTGGCCCGCTGCCGCTCACCGCCGTTACTGCGTCGATCAAGTCTTCATCGTCGACAACAACTGCTTTGCCAACCGATGAGAAGATGGACATGGCTTTTTCGAGAAGCGGTTTTGCCTGCTCGTTGGCGAAGAGTGCACTGGCTCCTTCGCCGATCAGCGCCGGCGTATTGGGCATTACACGGACTATTGCAACCTTGCCCAGAACCGCAGCGATATTTGCGACCTTAATCCCTGCCGCAATCGATATAAAGAGGGTATCGGTACCGACGGCGCTTTTGATACTCTCAAGCGCATCGGTCATATTCTGAGGTTTGATACTCAGGACGACCGTTTCGGCCTTTGCCGCCAGTTCAGCGTTGGCGGCGACTGGAATCGCTCCATATTTTTGGGCGAGGTATTCAAGACGCTCGGTTCTGATGTCACTGACCAAGACACTCTCGGGCGCATAAATGTTGGCCGCTACTATGCCCTTTATCAGGGCCTCAGCCATATTTCCGCCGCCGATGAAGCCAATTGTGCTCACTTCTTTCTCCTTGTCAGAACGGGTCAGAAGATTTATAATCCAACGGTAGTTTTTCTGCCGCCAATATAGAATCAGTTAGGGAGAAAAGCAATGCAAAAACACGTTGAATATTCCGACGCAATCAAGACCAAGTATCCCGAACAAGTGGTGATAGCCATCGCCAAAGACGCCAACGGCAAAGCCAATCCCGTCACGTTGGGCTGGACAATGATTACATCCGGCAACCCGGCGATGATGGCGATAGCCGTCGCAAAGAAACATTATTCGACCGAGGCGATAGCTCACTCCAAGTGCTTTACCATTGCGTTCCCGTCCTCAGAGATGGCCGATGCGGCTTTATTTTTCGGCTCACGATCCGGCAGGAAAGTGGACAAGTTCGCCGAATTCGATGCGCAGCATGGCCAGGCCCATTGTAAGACCGAGCCGGCGAAGGAAATTGACTCTGTGCTCCTGACCGACGCAGTGGCCAATTTCGAATGCACGCTCGAATCGCAGGTGCCTGCCGGCGACCACATGATTTTCATCGGCACGGTGGTCTGCTCACACATGAACACCGAGCCTAAAAAACGGCTCTACACCGTCGGTCCCGGCCACAAATTGGGTGCTGTTTCCTGAAGATGCGGGGCATTTCAGTTGGACGGCGGAAGCGAATTTGGGTCAGCTTGTGAGCAGCTCGAATTCTTCGATGCTGAGGGACTGCCTGAGTTTCTGCAGGGCGAGCAGTTCGATCTGACGCACTCTTTCTTTGCTCAGGCCGAGTTCGGCGCCGATTTCCTGCAATGTCTTAGTCTCTTTTCTTATCGGTGAGCCAACCAGACCGAAGCGATTCAGAATTATATACTGCTCACGCTCGGTGAGGTTGTCTTCGATTACCTGGGTCAGGCTTCGGTGCGCCTGTTCCATCGCTGAAAAATCCACGGCATCTTCCGTTTTCAGGTCGCGATGGATGTTTGCCAGCGATGCTGTTGTGGTCTTGTCGAGCCGCCCTGAGCGAGCCGGAACCTTGCGGGCGAAATCCTTTGCTATTATCCATGAGGCAAAAGTGGCGAATCGAAATCCTCTGCTGTAGTCGAACTTCTCGACTGCCCGCATCAGAGAGATGTTGCCCTCGCTGACCAGGTCGAGCAGGCTTGTTCCGCTGACGTTATGTTTGCGTGCAATACCAACCACAAGTCGCAGGTTTGCCTCTATTATCCTTCTCTGTATCTCTTCAGCCTGTGCCATGTAGTGTTCTATACGGCGGAGCCTGGTACCCGAGACCGCTGTCGGCTTCATGCCGGTGCGCAACCGGCAGGCGAGGAACTTCAGGTAGTTGTACCGGCGAAACATCTCAACTTCACGCTCTCTATTGAGCACGGGCGTCTCTTTCAACGTGCGCAAGTATTCCGATATGGAGCCGGCGGCCAGCTTGGCGGGCTCGACATTCGTACGAACCGAGGACTCCGCGCTGACTGCGGATTTGGCCAGGAGTTTTGCCTCGGCATCTTCCTGGAGAAACTCATCACTGGCGACGAATTCGATTCTCCGTGCCAGTATTGCTCTTGCTCTTCGCTGGTTAATGATCCGGTATATCGAACTCTTGTTTCTATTGAAACGCCTCGTCAGCTCCTTGATATCGCAGCCCTGTTTGTACAGCCTGTACATCTCAGCGGCGTCGGCCGGCTCTATCACGCCCGAGGATTTCCTGAAAATGACTTTGTCCGGATTGGCCTTATCGTAATTGAGCAGCGTGTATCTTATGGTTTCGTGGCACTTTCCGGTCTTGGCGCTTATTCTGTCTATGATCTGGCGGCGGGAGATGTTTGTACGGGCAGTCAGCCTGGCGGCCTGGTTGACAATCTGCTGTTTTTGCTCTTCTGTCAGCCGGGTGAAGCTTTTTGCCTGGTTGATAAGGTTCGGATTTGCGTCAAGGAACTCATCGATCTTTGACTGCAGGAAGCCGAAACGCTTTATGCCGTCGTCAAAGACATATTTTCGCGCGATCAGACCTTGTTTGCGCCAGCGGTAAATAGTCTTGGTCGATACCGACATGTCTTCGGCGAGCTGTTCGGTAGTGTAAATTCTCTCGCTTTGTTCGGCGATGGGGCGGGCGAGCCTGCCGCTCAATTTGGAAATGAAGACTCTCAGATCTTCCAGAAGTTCGTCGCCCTTGATAAGCTCGCTGCGATCCGGACTCTTGGGATGAAAACCCGTGATGCGAAAGCAGACGAACTCGAAAGGGTATTCTTTCTCCTTGTCGATAATTGCAAAGAGCTTCTCGGCTGCACCGAGCTGCTTTCGCCGTTTCTTCTCCGGCGTAAATCGCAGTTGCATCAACAATTGCGCCAGGTTATGGCTCTTTATCCGTCGCATAGTCCGTCTTGTATTTTATCAGAATCGGGCGCAAAAAAACAGCCGCATGAACGGCTGTTTTATACTTCATCATAAGGTTCTGCAAATCCTACGGACCTGCAAAACAATATCTATGAGTAAGGCTTGAGAAATTCCATACCCTGGTCTCTGCCCAGCAAGGGCTTATGTGCGGCGACCTTTCTCATGCGACGAGGCTCTTGGCTGTGTCAACCGCTGACGCGGCGTCCGGTGCAAAACCGTCGGCTCCGATCCTGTCGGCATAATCCTGCGTCACGGGCGCGCCGCCGATCATAACCTTTACCGGGACGCCGGCTTCCTTCAGCGCCTTTATGGTCTTTTCCATGCCGGGCATCGTTGTAGTTAATAAAGCGCTCATGCCGACTAAATGGGCCTTCGCAGCTTTGGCCTGCTCGACGAACTTCTCGGGTCCGACGTCCACACCGAGGTCGATAACCTCAAAGCCGGCACCTTTGAGCATCATTGCGACGAGGTTCTTGCCGATATCGTGCAGGTCGCCCTGGACAGTTCCTATCAGCAGCTTTCCGATCGGCTCGACGCCGGCTTTGACAAGCTCCGGCTCGAGAAATTCCATCGCCATTTTCATCGCGCGCGCAGCGATAAGCACCTCGGGGATGTAGATTTCGTTCTTCTTGAACCTGGCGCCGACTACGTCCATGCCTGCGATAAGCCCTTCGTCGAGAACGCTCTTCGGTGCCGTGCCCTCGCCGAGAGCTGCTTTCGTAATCTCTACCGAAGCTTTTTGGTCGCCTCTTATCACTGCATCCGCCAATGCTTTCAAATCTGCCATTCCTGTTTACCTCACTAAGAATCAACTGTCCTGCTCACATTCGTTTGTCCAACAACCGGAGCGTTCATTAGACATCATTTCCAACTTCAGGACAAGTGCCAAAAAAGATTTTTTGGCCGTGAAAAAGTCGCATTACAATGCAAGTAACGGTGCAATGTCCGCCGGGCGGGCGTGGGGATTTCGGCAAATGGTTCACATGCTTTGTGCCCTCAGGCAGTATGTCCAGTGTGAGTTCACAAACTATATAGGACTTGCCAACTTAACGATTCCTATAAAAAACCCGCATTTGAGAACGCAAATCACGCCTCGGAATTGAAAAGGCGACTTGTGTAAAGCCGCATATCAGTAATGCCGATAGTGACAAAAGTTATGTCGGAGGCATAGAGCACGAGAAATCCTTGTTCTGTCAATGGTAGTGAAAAAATGCCAGATACCGTGGCTAATGAAGAGGGTGAACGATGACAGTCCAGTCCAGGCAGACAAAAGTCCTCATGGCGCTGCTGGTTTCAATCATATTCGGAGGAGCAATCCTGAGTGCCTTGGGCCATAATCCTCCGTCCGCCGGCGCGTTCTGCCTTTCCCGATACTATCGTCTCGTCCCTGTTGAAAAAGCAATAGAATCGCGAGCCGCCCACTACGCATGGCGCTGGAAGCGGATTGAGATTTACTACAGCGGCGGCGGGTCTCAGGGACAGGAGGACGGAAGTTCCGGCGAAGGCGTCAGGCAACTGGGTTCTTTGGGCGGCGTTGTCGGACCGCAGGACATCAATTGTCATTTGATTATTTGCGACGGTTATGTCGGCCGTGACGGTCAAATACAGCCGACCGAAAAGTGGGAAAGGCAATCGCCGGTGATTCGTCAGTCCCAGGATCCGTTACGGGCGGCCGCTGAAAATGAGAATACCGTCTTCATCTGCATAATAACCAATGACAAGGCAAATCGCCCGACGGCCTTCCAGATAATAAGGACCGAGGCGCTTGTTCAAGAATTGTGCAGGAGGTTTGAGATTGGCTCCGGGTCTATTCTGTACCCGAATAACTGGCAGTAACGACGAACTTTCCTTCAGCGGAACCGCTCAAAGCGGCGGCCAGAGACTTCCGCGGCTGTCCATTGCGCTTCTATATAGGACTCAAGAATTTTCTGCCCCCATAATAACCCCCATGAACCGCCCAAACTGCGGGTGTACGCGCACGGACAAATCTATGTAAAGTAGCTTTTTTGCAACGCCGAACTACAAGTGGTTTCGGTGTTATGTTAACGAAAAGTATGTCGTTGGCGCCGGACAAATGGAAATTATCAAAGGAATTGAAAATGCTAACGGACAGAGTATTAGGCTGGTTCAGTATGGACATGGGCATCGATCTCGGCACCTGCTCGACCCTCGTTTGCGTTCGCGGCAGGGGTATTGTCCTCAATGAGCCCTCAGTAGTCGCCGTTCGCAGGGGGACCAACATCGTGCTCAACAACGGCCAGGCGGTCGGCCTCGTTGCACGTGAAATGTTGGGCAAGACTCCCGGATCCATCAGCGCAATAAGACCTCTGAAAGACGGCGTTATCAGCGATTTCGAAATAACCGAAGCAATGCTGGCTTATTTCATACGCAAGGCGCATGGAAACACCGGAATCATAAGACCTCGGGTTGTAATAGCCGTACCGGGCGGAATCACGGATGTCGAACGCCAGGCGGTCATAGCCACCGCAGAACGTGCCGGCGCACGCAAGGTTTATCTGGTAGAGGAGCCGATGGCGGCCGGAATCGGCGCCGGGCTGCCTATCACGGACCCCACCGCGTCGATGATTGTCGATATCGGCGGAGGAACCACCGAGGTGGCCATAATGAGTCTGGCCGATATCGCTGCCTGCGAGTCAATCCGAGTCGGCGGCGATGATATGGATGAAGCAGTGATCAACCATCTCAAGAGGACTTACAACCTGCTTGTAGGCGAAGCCAGGGCTGAAAAAGTCAAGAAACAAATCGGCTCGGCCGTTCCGCTGGACGAGGAGCTGACAATGGAGGTGGCCGGCAGGGACACAATCTCTGGAATGCCGAGAAAGATTATCATTACCAGTGAGGAGATTCGCGCGGCCCTTCGGGACCCTGTGGCTGCGATCATGGATGCGGTTGCCTCAACGCTGGAAAAAGCCGAACCGGAACTGGCGGCGGACCTCATCGACAACGGCATACACATCTGCGGCGGCGGCTCGCTGCTGCGAGGACTGGATGTGGCATTGTCTAATGCGAGCGGTTTGAAAGTCCAAATGGTCGAGGACCCCCTGACCGCGGTGGCCAGAGGTACCGGCATATACCTGGAAAATCTGGAGCTGTGGAAAGATACGATGGACTGTAGCGAATACGGCTCCAGGCAACATACGGGGCATCGTGTGTAATATGCAATGCGATTATGATGAAAAGGCAAACCAGAGCTTCTGACCGAGTCCTGTTTATCTCGCTTTTGTTGGCCGGGTCCATTTTCTACTTTGCCCCGCAAAGACTGACAAACAAACTCCAGTTTGCCTTTGTGCGTGTCTTCTGCTGGCCTCTGACCGTCGGCGGAGACATTTCACTTGCGGCCTCAGGCCTTATCGCTTCGGCGCAAGGCTCACCCGAACAGGTTGTCAGCCGCGAGAGATACGATAAGCTCCACAACCATCTCGCCAACGTTACGGAATGGCTCAGGCAGGAACGGCAGAATGTGGAAAAACTCTCGGGACTGCGAGACAGGCCGGTCTGGAAAGGCGTGAATTTTGTCTTGGCCGATGTGATCACTGCTTCCGTTGACGGGCTGCACGGCGAGCTTATTGTCAACCGGGGCGCCGGAGACGGCCTGGGAGCGGGCCAGTTTGTAATGGCCAATGACAGTATCGTAGGGGTCGTGGCCGAAGTGGGTACCCGCACCGCCCGCATTAGATTGATTACCGATCCGTCGTCCAAAATAGCCGTCAA
>JBDREF010000195.1:0-3093 GCA_043820045.1 Planctomycetota bacterium
TATACGATGGTTTCGTGCGGGCGGGAAACAAATCCGAAATTCGAAACCGGAGTGAACTTGAGAACGCGAGGATTTTCCACTTGATTGGGCCAGAGATATGCAGTAAAATATAATAAAAGAGCTTATGGATATTCTTGTTAAGATAAAGCGTTTGGTCGTTTCACGGCGGGTTCTTTTCACCGAGAAGGCGGAGATCGAGATGGCCAGCGATGCGCTGACGCCGGAACTGGTTTACGAGGCGATCCTGAACGCACCGGCGATATTCAAGGTGTTGCGTTCCCGCAATCCGAAGTCAGGAACGAGCGAAAGGCTTTACGTAATCAAGGGATTGACCTTCGACGGAGTTGACGTTTATACCAAAGGTAAAGTGTTGAAGAAAGAAGGAATTGACGTTTTCTATGTCCTCATCTCATCGAAAAAAAGCACCGACATCTGAGGCGTTGCCTTGTCCGGAGTGCGGAAAAGTGCAGATGACTCGCGTTGTGGAAACGTGCCGGCTGGAAGAAGGGCTGACAGTCAAGAAGCTGGCACACTATAAGTGTCGCTCCTGTGGCTCGCGTTTCTTCGACGATGATGCGATGCATCGCATTCAAGCTGCACGTGTGCCGTACGGTTCACCGGCCCGGTCCTGCTGATTGCCCTGGGCAACCCCAGACTGCTTGCCTTGAACGCGGCTGAAGGGACGGCGTCTGTGGCGAAACTTTTGACAGGATAACAGGAACCTTGAATATCGAACAAGGTCCACCAAGGGATGGCTTGCGCCAAATATCGAGTGTTGAAGTTCAAAAAGCCGCGTAATCCGCGAAACTTGTGCCTTAGGTATCCGCGGTTATGAAGCACATCTGATCTTTGCCTCATATGCAGCCTCCCCTGTCGACAAGAGAGCCCCTGCTTTCGGTGGGAATGGGCCAAGAAAACAGGGGCCCGAGCTAAAAGTGCTAACACTCCGCCGGATAATAAGGTGTTCATCGGGCACTGGATGTTAACTGCTTTCTCGGAAAACTTGCCCGGATGGGCAAGAAAAAAGCCCCTGCAGAGTAAGAGAACAGGAGCCTATCAGCAGGGGCTTACAGGAAAACAGGCCCGTAACCTGTAAGCAAGTACCACTGCGGACGCCAAACGTAACGCTCTTTCGCCGAATTCGGCCTCAATAGCCCAGGTTGCCCCATATTGCCTTCTGCACGCGGACGAGGTCGGGATTGTCCTCCTGTACGACAGAGAGGTTGTCGCCTCTGGCCCCCCATTCCCACTGCTCCATCAACTCGCTGGTTCGCGGGTCCTTCCACGCCCACCACTCGCTGCGCCCGTCGCAAAAGCCGACGACCGTGCCGGCGCCGTGCCGTGCCGGAATCGGATTCCACCAGGCCGGTCTGCTCCAGGGGACCGCCCAGGCCGCATCCCAGTCCTCGCCGAAATCGTCGATAAAAACGATGCGTTGAGCAGGCTGCTTGATCTTGTACATGTTCTTGAGAACGGGGCCGCCGTCGAAGCTGGCGCCGTTCATGGCATGGGAGCAGCTATATGTACGCATCTCGTAGCTCTTGGCTACGGGGCAGCGGTACACCTGCACGTTGTCGATGTACTTATACATCACGCCGGCCTTGAGGGCCTCGACTTGCGTTTCCCTCGATGCGTCAACGGGCTGGTTGCCGGGCGGTTTCAGCACCCAGCCTCCGTCCGGCACGGCCTGGGCCTTCGGCATGTCGCCGCCGAAATCCTCGCAGTACAGCATCCATCCCAATACGAGCGTCTTGGAATTGTTCAGGCACATAGCGCGTTTGCCCTGCTCTCTGGCGCGGTTCAGGGCGGGCAGCAGCAGAGCCATGAGAATCGCTATGACGGCGATAACCACCAGCAGCTCTATCAACGTAAACCCTGCTCGTTTGAGCATAGCGGCTGTCCTCCAGTTTCCTTTAAGACATGGCCGGTCCGGCCGGCATGTTTCTCTGCCGTAATTATAACAGAACCAACGGCCTTGGGGGCGAGATATTTCGCGCCATTTGCTCTGGCCGTTCTACCTGGCTGTCTCGGGTTTCGTGGCTCGCTGGACCCTCAGGAAATCCTCGATCTCGCCATCCGGCCTGACGGGCTGGCCAAGTTCGGTGAATATCTTCGGCATGGCCCACCGCCAGCGCTCGACGTGCCCGTCCGCGAAAGAGAAGTTGCCGCCCTGCGAGTGCCGCCCGGCCGGGAGGTCCCACCACCGCGGCTCCTCAGCCTGCCTCGAACCCCGCGGCGGGATGCCGAAGTGCGAATCGAAGATGCTGTCCTCGTGAACCTCGACGAAGAAGATAAGCTCGGCCGGCGACGGATTGTCGATTTCGGATTCTTTCGTAAAGCTCGGAATGAAAGCCTTCTCATCGGGATACGGCAGGCCGTTGACCGATTGGCTCAAATTGTAGCTGCGCGTCCGCCGAATATTCAGCAGTTGGCCTCTCGGCGTCTGCACCCGCGAGTTGTCCGAGGGGCAGCGATATATCTCGGTCGATTTGTTGTAGCGAAAGAGCAGGCCGAGTTCGATGTTCTCCGTCGTCGTATCGTATGGCGCCAGACCGGCGCACCACGTCAGGTTCCTGTCGAAGCCGGCCCAGGGCTCCTTGGTCTCGAGGTTGTAAACGAATCGGTTCGGGAGCAAGGAATCGTCGTTATCGAGCGAATAGAGTTTCGCGCAGGTCTGAAGCTGCCTGAGGTTGTTCAGGCATGTCACTTCCCGGGCTTTGCCCTTGGCCCTGGAAAGCGCCGGCAGCAGCACTGCGGCGAGAATCGTGATAACCGCGATGACGACCAGCAGCTCGACTAAGGTGAAGGCCGGGCGACTACGTCCGGCCGACGGCTCGGCAAGCGTGCCGTAGAACACAATCGGCCTGTGAGTTCGATTTCGCATCCTGCACCAAATACAAATCTTTGACCTCGGGCTATATAATAACACATCGCAGCCGTGATTCAAGCAAATACTCTCGCCCACCCTGCCCTCGGTCCGGATGACGAAGCCCTGCCGGGCTACTGGAGAAACTGTTGCAGCCCTCGCCGGATCAGCATAACTGCGATTGCCGCCAGCAGGAGGCTCATGATTTTCGACAGGGCCTTGGAGCC
>JBDREF010000196.1:0-13379 GCA_043820045.1 Planctomycetota bacterium
TCTTCGCAAAGCTGCTCAAGTACCTTGATCAAGAGTACGATACCGGGACTGCCTTGGCTCCACCGGGGATCGAAGGAACCGTGCTCCGTGAATTGTGTCCCTTTGTATTTAAGATCGAATTGGAAAGCACACGGTTCATCACCCGCATACAATACGTAAGCCCTCATCCAGCCGTCCTCGGAAGCCTGCTCTAACAGGGCACGGTTCAAGACGGAGCTGCTGGCAAATCCCACTTCAAGACCATTCTTGTAAGTCTTTTTCTCTATTTGGCAGGCCACGTCCACCAAGTGACCAACATCCTGAAGATTGCGATAGCAAATTACCTTCACTTCAGATGGAGCTATTTTCTCCATCTGCCTTACGTCGCGACGCCATCTGCGCTTGCGGGAGTTTGGAACTGAGCTATAAAGTTCTTCCGGTGTATGCGGTATTTCAGTCTGCCAGTGCAGTTCGCTCAATGTGGAACAGCCTCTACTCCAAAAACCCGACGCCTTTTTGCACACCTTATACATCGGAGAATCTGTTCTGAGATGGTCAAGAAATACCAAATCAGCCTCACGGCGGCGCAACGCGTTCATCAGTTCGCCAATTATCATCTTGCAGGATTCATCTGACGGCTGGCCGAGGATGCCGCCGTAGGAAACCGACAGGCATCTCAATGTAGGACTGAATAGCGTCTTGTATCCCAATCTGAGTTTAAGTCTACGTTGCTCGATCCTGCAAATTGTCATCGCGACCGGATGACCATGGCTTTTTACAAGCATAACATACGGCTTCGTCGAATCGCCGATCGCTTTGACAAGGGCCACATATCGGCTGATGTCTGCATAAGGCACTGGGGAACGTTCATTGCGCTGCATTTCTTCCCAGACTGAGCGGATATTCTCTACGCCTTCCAGGTCTCTGACAGTCGCGATTTCCAAATCATTCGGGGCGTCTTGTTTGCATCGAATCTTCATAGGTTATACAGACTCAGTTAGAATTGGTGTTTCGCGGATCAATCCTTACTGTCATCTTGCAGCACATTGCGCCATCGCCGTTTGATCCAGCCTGTCAAACCGGTTCCGTCCAAAACGTACTGAATACCCAATGACAATCCGGCAGTGGATGATTGCAGCGCATTAACTAACAAAGGATAGGCCCTTGGGGCGAAAATGCAAACTGAAGCTTCCGACCAGCACTCGTTGCCATAGCTCCTCTTGTACTGGGCATCGCCGAAGCCAAAATTGAATCGATCAACGGAAGGATCGCGGCACAGGTCTTCAAGGATCTTATTGAACAACACTGTCCCAACATTCCAGCGCGTCCACTTCGGATGAAAGCCCAATTGTTCAAGAAAATATGTTTGACCATACTGAAGCCCTAATTGAAACGCACAGGGCTCACCTTTTATGTAAAGGATGGACATTCGTAGCCAGCCGTGGCCTGCCGAAACGTCCAGGATTTCCCTTGTCTGACGATCGTCCACAATACCCACCCCCAAACCGGCTTGATAAGTATGCTGTGATATCATGGAGGCGGCACGTACCGCATGTGGCACACCGTCCCTGCCGCTATAGGTAACAATCTGCAGTTCATCCCCGAATTCCTTTTCCAGCTTTCTGTTCTTCCGCCTGAGAGTATTCCTGGTTTTCGGCGCGAAGGATTTATAGAGCAGGTCAACATCTTGAGGAATTGTCATGCTCCAATGGAGCTCACTTCTTGCAAAGCGGCCTCGGCAGAATATATTCGGCATTTTCGTTGCATATTTGTAAATAAGAGAATCCGTGGCTATATGATTCACAAAAATAACATCGACCTCGCGTCTGGCGAGCATATCCATGAATTTCTCAATCAGCACGGCACAAACATCGCTGGTCCGTTCACCGAGAATTCCCCCATAAATGACCGAAAGCCCACAAACTGACGGATTGAACAGAGCCCCATATCCTATTGCGCACTTGATTCGGATCTTTTCTATTCGACCAATAACCAGCGCCCTGGGACGACCGTCACGCTTCAACAGTATTATGCACGGCTGTACTACGCTCTCCTGATGCTCGGCTACGGCGAGAAATCTGTCTATATCAGCGTTGGGAGTGGGGCAGCTTTCGTTGTGCTGCATTTCCTCCCATATCGGGCGGATAATCTCAATCCCTTCAAGTTCTTTTACAACGACAATTTCCCAATGCGCCGCCGATTTTGTTTTACTCTCGCTTTCCATTGTCCTCCTGAGTCTGTTTTAGCCCGTCACAATGGTCCGTAACCATTTGGGGCACTCGGCTCCCGCTGCGATAGATCACGACGCGCTGACCGTTGGACCGTTTATAGTCGTGTATGATCTGGAAACAAGAACATTGATCGAAAACCTTTGCATGTTGAGCATTTATGTATATTATTGTCACCTTTTCTGTGGCCAGATCGTGTGTTCTTTTCAGGTTTTCGAATACGTCTAACAGAGTAGTCTCTCCAAAAGGGTGGAAGAAATAATAGATTGTCCCTTCGCCGACATCTGCCAGCGCAGCATCAACATGCCTGATCTCAACGGGAGACCGACGTTTGCGAAGCCTGCGAACGTTTGCCCTGGCGATCTCGCAAAGTTGTTCCGAGATTTCAATGCCGATGACTTTACGCGTCCGGCATCTCGCAAAATGGCAGACGGCCCTGCCCTTGCCGCATCCCACATCATAGACCACATCATCCGGGCCGGGGCGGACCAGGCGTATGGCCTTCTTGATCGCTACGTGCGTAACCGTATCGTAGTCAACCGCATCCAGGTTGCGACCGCGGGTAGAGTCAGAATGTAACGCCCCCCGAGTTCGAATGTTCAGGCACCAATCGCCTGATATCGACTCAACATACCGCCCGAGACGGACTATTCTGCGCCTGAAGGACTGCATCCGGCATCTCCCAATTAAAATGTGAATGAGTCAGGGAACCGATCATTCCAAGTGAACAATAGAACAGTGTCATCAATTGCCCGAAGAAGCTAACCGACATCCAGGCCACTGTGACAGAGAACAACAGACTTCCAAAAGCCCAGCACAAAGATTTGGCGGACGGTTGCGATACTTTCCCGTATGTGGCTACGACGTTGCGAAATGCCGTTGCAAGCACAAGCACGATAACTACGACACCAAGAATGCCGTATTTGACCCCGTTCAGTATGAACTCGTTTGTCACGTCCGTCTTGGCCATGCCAAGGTCAGGACCCCAACCGGGATCCGTGTCGCCATAGCCAACTTTCCACCACTCGTCAAAATGTTCGATGGCAAGATCGATGAGCTTAGCCCGATGGTAGCCGGCGCCGCCCAACGGATTCGCCCACGATACCGCGACATGATAGAAAGGCCTGTTGCTCGCTATCCCAATCATAATGCAGGATAATACAAGAAACATGAACAGCAGTTTGAGCCGTTTCCTGTACCGTTCCATCATCAGACATGAAGTCGCCACTAACACCATAACCCACGGACCGCTGGACATGCTGCTTAAAGCGCCAAGCAACGCCACTCCTGAAAGAAGGTAGGCCCAAGACCGCCATTCACCCTTTTCATGGCGCAAGTAGTAAATGAGCGGCAGGAACATGGCAAACCCGCCACCGAAAAGAATAGCATGACTAAACGGCCCAACAGCTCTGGCAAACCCAAAACGTTGTTCTGAAACAAGAACTCCACCTGCAAACCAGGGGGAGAAACGACGCAGAGGAGCAAACGGCTGCCAGCCGAAGATCGACTCGATAACACCTAATATCGCAAGAGGAACAAGTACGAGGCTTATGCATTTCATGACAGATATCAGTTTCGTCCTATCTGTCACGATGAATCTGGCGGCGATATAGGCGCACCACGTATCCATCAAGAATCCGCCTCGGTTTTCCAGGATCGATGACAGGGGTTGGGCCAACGTAACAAAATAAGTCGAGACGTACACAACCATGCTGAGTGTGACCAGCGTGTCCAATCGGCACCAGATAAACCTGCTGCGAATTTCATCATTGCACAAGCATCGCAGAAGTAATACCGCAACGACAAAACGGCCGACTACTATGTCGATCGAGCCCACGCTCACTGCCAGAAAACTCGGGTACCACAGCAGGCCCGTAATGTATGCAGCCAGGGCGTGCTTCGGACGCAATGTTATAACCAGCAGAGAAACAAAAAGCGCAAATGTTAGAGTCACACCTTGCATGGCAATCAAAATCCGCCGGAATCCATTAAAGCACTTTGTCCATTATCCGCTTCACATTATCAACACAGACTGAAAAACCGTCCGTTTTTAGTGCAAAACACCGCCGCCTACGACGTCATTGTCTCGCATCAGTACGAAACGTCCCATCTCGGCTATATCCTCAAACCGGTCGGTGGTCACATAGTAATTCATTTTCAATGTCAGTTTCGCCACTTCCGTCTCCCGCAGCTCATCTGAATTCTCGGCTATGATGTCCAGGGTAGAGGAGTTGAGACGATTGCTGATTTTCTGGACTTTGCATTCAACTTGTTGAGTGGCGCACTTGAAAGCAACAACCTCGTCCTTTTGCAGTGGTTGGCCGCTCATCCAGAACACCGTGGCGACTACCGTATTGCTGACATTCGGGGAGCCGTCCACCGGACAAGCCACCTCGCCGCGTTTGAGCACCTTGTATGTCTGGTTGTTCTTCAAGACCAAACCGATCGATTCACCCGCAACTGCATTTTGCGGGTTTTCGCCGAGCTTTCTGATCTCGGCGATTACGGCCGATTTGCCCGACGGATGGAAGACAACTTCCTGGCCCGCCCGGACTGTCCCGGAAGCAATCCGCCCCACCAGCACATTTTCACCGTCTATGTCGTATATGTCCTGAACCGGGAATCGCAGCACAATATCTTCGGCAGTACCGGTCGGCTGCAATTTGTCCAGAGCCTCCAGTAGTGTCATCCCCGTGTACCACGAAAGGTTGTCACTGCGCCCCGCAACATTGTCGCCCAGCCGTGCCGAGATCGGTACGGTCATCTCGGGGCGAACGTCTATACCGAACTGACGCAGGCGGGCGGTTATTTTCTCTTTCAGGCCGTCAAAACGCTCCCGCGAGTAGTCCACAAGGTCCATCTTGTTGATCACTACCAATACCTGTTTGATACCCAAAAGGCTCAGCATATACGCATGACGATGCGTCTGTTCCCGCAGCCCTTCTTCGGCATCGACCAACAAAACCGCGGCCTCGGCCTGCGTAGAACCCGTGATCATATTCTTCAGGAACTGCTTGTGGCCAGGCGCATCGATAATCGTATAGTCGCGATTGGCGGTCTTGAAGAATATCTGGGCGGTATCAATCGTGACGCGATTCTTTCGTTCCTCTTCCAGATGGTCCATAACAAAAGCAAATTCCGGAACACCTTCCGGGCCGTCGCTTGCATTTCGCACTTCCTCCATTTTATCGGGAGGCAATGAGTTGGTATCATACAGCAGCCTGCCAATCAGGGTACTCTTGCCGTGATCAACGTGGCCGACCGCTACAAACTTAAGGTTTTCACGCATAACTTTTGCCCTCGCTTCTGGTGTTTACATGTAGCCCAAAGCACGCAATTTTTGCATGGTGTACGTATCTTCCTTGTCCTGCGCTCGGCCCGCCCTTTCAGACGTATTGGTAGTCTGCAATTCTTCGATTATCTCGTCGATGGTGGCGGCCTCAGACTCTACAGGACTGCAGCAGGTGGTGCATCCGATACTTCTATAGCGCTTGCCGTCCCTGGCGAAGTACAGTTCCGTGATCGGTATTTGTTCCCGGCGAATATATTCCCATACGTCCAGTTCCGTCCAGTGAAGCAGCGGATGCACTCTGATATGGGTTCCCTCCGAAGCCTGATTCTTGTACTGATCCCACAACTCGGGCGGCTGGTCCTGATAGTTCCATTTGAACTGCTCGTCGCGCGGAGAAAAGTATCGTTCCTTTGCCCGTATTCCATGCTCGTCCCGGCGAATGCCCAGGAGCAGGGCCTCAAAGCCGTGCCTGGCGATAGCCAGTTTGAGCCCTTCAGTCTTCAGGGCCGTGCAACATTCGAGCTTCTTGCCACAGCTCATGCCGGCGGCAAGGGCCTCTTCATTCCGAGACACTATCAATTCCATCCCCCACTTCTTGCCGTACTCGTCCCGGAACTTGTACATCTCAGGGAACTTGTAGCTTGTGTCGATATGCAAGGAGGGAAAAGGAATTTTCCCGAAAAAGGCCTTGCGGCATAACCAGACCAACGTCGTCGAATCTTTGCCTATCGACCAGAGAACCGCAAGCTTCCTGTAATGGTAATAAGCCTCACGAATGATGTAAATGCTCTGACTTTCCAGTTCATCCAACCTGTTCATACTTCCATACTCCTGTCAACACGATCATAAAAACGGCGTAACAGCATCACCTGAACCGTCCATGTCATCCGGCGGTGCCACATCTAATCTTTCCAATATAGGCCGGGCCAGCATGAGTATCTCCAGATTCTCCACCGGCAAACGCACTCCACGTGCCACGATGAATGCATCATCATACGTATGCATACCCTCTAATTCCGTTGTCTTGAAAACGACGTCGCCTGCCAGACCCAGCTTCAGGTCATAACCATCGTGCGGAACGGCAATCACGTCGGCAGCCTTGCCGAACGTTCCGTCTGCACGTGCAATCTGTTCGGCCGACCAGGCCCCTGTGCCATTGCAGCCCGACGGCCAGTAGATTTCTTCCCGCATCAGCACCTTTCGTATCACGGGCCTGCCGTCTTCCGGATCGCACAGCTTCATCAGATCGGCGGCAAGTTCCCGCCGCGTTTGTTGATACTGCTCCAAAGGCACGATGCCCCGCGGCTCGCGGCCGGCGAGATTGACAAAAATGCGACCGGGAATCATGCAGTAGGCCCGCGACCGTGCCGGGTCGATCGATAACGGATGCTGTGGCTTCTCGCCAACACAGGTCCAACCCGACTCGACCAGGTAACGAGATAGCTGAACCTCCTGCTTGATAGAGCAGAAACCGTGATCGCTGAATATCATCAGCGGCACATTGTCAGACAGTAAATCGAGAAGACGTCCGATGTACTGGTCTATTCGACGGTAATAGGCAAAAAACGCCGGGGCGAATTCCGGGTCGTTTCGCTCCATCTTGCGCCAGAGAAAATGGTTGATCCGGTCGCTACCCATAATATGCGTGTGGAAAAAATCCCAGCTTTCCTGCTCTAAGAAGTGAAACATCGCCTCCATACGCGCATCGAGAGTCTTGTTCAAATCGTCCAGCATCGCGCGCTTGTCCCTGCGAGCCAGCGCCGCATCGCTGTCTATGCGATAGTTTATCGAGCGAAGGTATTCGCCGACGCCGGCGGGGTAAGCAACTTTCTCCAATGACGGCGACAAGAATCCGCCGATCATAACGCCGTTGACGGGTTGAGGCGGATATGCGGTTGGCACGTTCATTCCGAATACACGCTTGTTCGCCCGCGAAAGGATCGACCAGATATCATCCGTGGCTCTGGTGGCCGAATTGGGGAACATAAGCTCATAAGTTCCTTCACGTCGGTCTATAAAACCATATATGCCGTGCTTGCCGGGATTACAGCCGGTCATATAACTTGACCAGGCAACACATGAGACGGTCGGTTGAATCGACCGCATCTTCCGCAGCCCCATCTGAGCAGCCAGAGACGCAAGGTTCGGCATGTCACCCTGCTCGATCATCCTTTGCGCAAGGCTGTACGGCACGCCGTCGATGCTCAAAACAACGAATTGTGGACAATGTTTCGATTGTGACATTTGTACTCCCAACGTTAGTCGGAATTCTTTTGCGCCAATGCCGCAAGGTCGAGTCCGGCCGAGTCCATCTCAGGCATCGTCGATATACCCTAAATCTCTGAGTTTCTCTTTGATCTGCTCCATGTCCCTGGCATCCAGAGGCTTGTCCACTGGCAGCGATGACAAGGGATGCGCCTTCTTGCCTATCTTTATGAAGGACCACACCCTTTCATGTACGTAATAAAAGATTACCTTTACAAACGCTTCAACCAGCCCGATGCCAACGGACAGTGCAAATTTACGAGTGAAAACAAAAACAATCGCGGTCGTTGCGATAGCAGCACATATCCGGTAGCTCACCGCTTTTGCTATCGACCGAAAATGAGCCTCTTCATAACTTGACATATAGCGTTTGCCTCCGCGACCTGAACCATCATTTCACACGTTGCGTACTCCCCGTCCGGCTCCGCCGCGGACACGGGAGCCTCGCAATTGTTCTACATGTAACCCAGGTCCTCCAGTTGCCGCTGAATAGCGTCCTTTTCATCCTGTGTCAATTCCTTGGTACTGCCGACAGAGTCCGTGGATTCGCTGTCTCGCGTCTCACTGGCCATATTGACAGGATGGCTGCTCAGGAATTGCTCGGAAACAATAGTCGTGAGCACTTGTCCGTCCATGCTCGGAGGCACCGGAAGGTCCAGCAGATAAAGTATCGTCGGCGCTATGTCGTAGATATGCGATTCGTCCATGGTGCAGTTCTGAATATCGGGCCCGACGCCGATGAATATTCCGTCCATTCGGTGAGAGCCTGAATGTCTGGATGTGTAAGGTCTTCGCTCGAACACTTCACCATCGAAACGATCCTTCAGCAAAACGCACCGGTAATCGTTAATTCCTATCAGCACATCCGGGCCGGCGCTCTGTTGATCGACCGGCAAATCGCACTTTTGCTTCGTTTCCACCTTGACACCGTTTGCGCTCGCCCAATTTTGGAGCTTCTCGACAATCTCCCGGCTGACCCGGCGTTTCTTCTCGGCAGTGCCGGCCAGTCGATCGTTTATGTAGATTCCTCCAAACGGTATTGTGTGTCCGGGATCGAAGGCCATGCTCCGGGTCAGGTCTATCTGATCCACGACCTTCTCTATCAGTTTGCTTTTTGTCTTTCGCCCGTAATCATACAGCCTTGGGGCTATCTTGTTCAATCGCAGGGCTCTGGCCACCTCCTTACACCAAGCGGAGGCTGTACTCTTGGTGCGACTGAGCGTCTTGTTGGAATTCTTCCTCCACACGAGATACCCCTCGCGCTCCAGCCAGACATTAAGTCTGAAAACCTCCTCGTTGGGGCCAAAACCATGATCGGAGAAAATGAACATGTCAGCCTGTTCGCCCGCTATGACATTAAGCTCGGCGATGGCTTCATCAATGCGACGCCATACTTCCTTGAATCGGCGGTGAAACTTCTCGCTCTTGCGCCCCTCGTGAAGCGGATGGTTCCGGTCGATATGTCGCCACATCAGATGCTGCAACCAGTCGGTTTCTGAAAGCACGAGCCAGAAAAAGTCCCAGGGTTTTTCCTTCATCAGACACTTGGCGGCAAGCAGTTTTTTGGCCAGCACCCTTTCGAGATCATCGAGAAACAGCGCCGTATCTTCATAACAACTATTATGATAATTGACGCTAAGCTCATATTTCCCGTCTGCCGCCCTGTTTAGCTCTTCCTTCAAGTCGGCGGGAAAGGTGAATTCGCCGTCCTGTGAAGCCCACAGTCCCGCGGACATGAAGCCGTTCACTTCGTAGGGAGGAATAAGCATCGGATAGTTGAGAATTCCGACCTGTTTGCCGGCCCTGCCGAGAATGTCCCAAATCGACCTTCCCGCAAAATCCGAAGAAGATATCGGCTGAAGTTCATAGCTGTCGCCTTTGCGATATGTGAAATCATATATCGATGTACTCTCGGGCTTCATGCCGGTAGCCAGGGACAGCCATGCCGGGCCGCTTATCGGAGGAACCGTACTGAGCATGCGTCCGGAAGCACCTTTGGCGATCAGCGCCGCAAGATTGGGCATCCAACCTCCTTCTATTAAGGGATTGATGACGTCAAAAGTTGCACCATCAAGACCTATCATCAGAATCTTCTCAGTCATGAATCACTTCCTCGTACTTGAATCGATGGCTTCTCACACAGAAGAAACATGCCTTCCGTAAAAGACTCGGATAATGTAATGATGTTCCATGTTCGAACCATGGCAGACGATTCTATCGAACTTCGCCCGTGTCCTGCTCCAATGGACGAACGAACTGGTCGATATTCTCCTTCAGCACCGCAATGTCTTTGTCCCACCATCTCTCGCGTTTGAGCTTCTCGACGGTCGCTTCGCTAAAACGATATCTTATGATTCTCGCCGGACTGCCTGCCACCACTGCAAAGTCAGGAACTTCCTTTGTCACGACCGATCCGGCACCTATTACCGCCCCGTCACCAATCCTGCCGGTACCGGAAAGGATAATGGCGTTTCTCCCGATCCATACGTCGTTTCCGATTTCGATGCTGCCTACCAATCGTTCCTCTTTCTGTACGTATCCAAATGCTGGCGCGTAGAAAAACGGATGCGTTGACTTATGCTCCAGCGGATGATTTGCACTGAACACACAGACGCCACTGCCAAAGGAACAATACCTGCCGATTCTCGTAGGGGCCTTTATCAGCCGCAAATCAAAGCATCCCCCATAGCTGTACATGCCTATATCAATTCTGTGATATTCCGAGTATATGCGACGAAGGGTTCGTGAGACCATTTCTCCGCCCTCAAGCTTTACAAGAGCACGGAGAAGGATCTTCCTCATACTTAGTCTCACTGCAAACGGATAAAGTCTGTACAAGATGTACGATAAGATTCTCACCATAGATTCCCACATTGACCGCACGGTTACTCGTTCTCCGCACCGCCTAACACCTGTTCTTTCTTAAGGCCTGAGAACACACCCAACCCCTAGCGATTTTGCCTCCCAAATATGCGGCGTATACCACTGTAAGCGAAAAGGAACCGGCAACCACAATTGCCAAAGCAGAATCCAGCCCACACAGGCGAAGAAGGCCAACAGCAGCCATGACCGGCAGAGACAACAACAAGCCGGGCAAGTAGGAACTCGCATACTCGTGGAGTTTTAGCCCGATGGCCCTTCTTGCTGCAAGAACCTGCATCAACAGAATGGCAAGACCGCTCAGAAGTACCGCGGCAGCAGTACCCACAGCTCCAAAATGAACAGCAGCCGGATACACAAGCCCAATTATTGCAAGGGCCCGGATTGCAGCAAAGCGACGCTGCAGGTGAGGCAGGCCGATAGCCAGGTACAACCCGGCCAGTATGACCGATTGATTTCGAGCCAGAATCTGCCCGCACAAAAGGGAAAAAGGGACAGCCATTGCGACATACTTGGAACCGTAAGCCAACGACAGAATCTCGCCGGCACAACAGATCATGAATGCTATCAACGGCAAGACGAGAAAGGCTGTCCACCGAGTCGTCTGCAGAAGACCCCGGCAGAGTGCAGGCTCATTATCCTGTTTATCGGAAAAAGCAGGAAGCAAAACAGGACTGATGATTCGCATGTGCAAGTCGATTGGCATATAGGCAAGCAGAGCGGAGTAGTAATAGAAGCCCAACAAATCCTCAGGTATTACCTTGCCGAGTATCAGAATAGGCGCCTGAAAACTAATCGCGGTAAGGATTGGCAGGCCGAACATTCCGCGGGAATACTTCATCAGCTCGCGAAGGCTGCCTCGGTGAAGCGTAAATCTCGGCCGGAAAGGAACGAATATAAAAGACAGGATGCACAGTATTGCCATCTCAGCTACAAAACCTATCACCAGTGCCCAGATGCTCCGCATTACCCAGGCCAGGGCGACCGATATGATCGCACCCAGTATGGCACTGCCCTGGACGAGGAATACCGACCGGCCAAACTTGTATTCTTTCTCGAGCACATGGGCACGCGGGCTGAGAAAGCTTCTAAATACTACAGCAAGAAAAGCGACACGCAGCAAACTCTGCAACTCAGGCTTGTTGTAGAAAGAGCTTATCCACGGAGCCAGGAGGGCCGCGATGCCGTAAAAGCACAGCCCGCGCGCAACCTGCATCCACCAGGCCACGTTCAGGTAGTCCGCATCCGAGCCCCTTTTGTTGTGGATTATCGACTGTTTTACGCCAACTTCCGTGAGAGCTTCGGAGAGCATCGATATGCTCATGATGATGGCCATTATTCCGATTTGATCCGGCGCCAGGATTCGAGCAAGGATCATGAGGCGTACAAATCTCACCCCCCGTCCGGCGGCGGTGCCTATACCCAATGCCAGTACGGCCCTGGCACTCTTGGCCTTTATGCCCGTACCGTGCATCCGGGCGATTCTATCGGCAACAGTCCTGCGTATCGCAGCAACCGACAACATGCCGCTCGGTGCCTCCGTCATACTTGCCTTTTCATCTCGCAACGAATCCACTCTACAGCACCTTACCTCAATCCTGGAAAAACCGTTTGTTCACTGTGATCTTTGCAGAGCAACCTCACATACAGGTAATGATCTCTGACCTTCTTTACCCGGACAAATCCGAGTCGCTCATGGAGCCTTATAGAGATTCTGTTATCTGTCTTTATGAAACATTTCACCGAATCGTATCCTATCTCGGCCGCCCTGCGTTCGCAGAAACGGATCATTTCGGAAGCTATCCCCCTGCCTCGCATTTTCTCCACAACAACAATGGAGTGGGTCCATGCACTTCGATTCACGAAATTATCGAGGCCATCGCCGTCGCAGTAGTTTTCACTGCCGGCAACAGCCCGGGCGATCCGTTCCCACATCTTGGCAAACAGCAGCCGCGGCCGGCCGGACAAGACAAGAAGCACGGCACCTAAACCGGGTTTGAACTTTTCGATTTCTTTCCAGTATTGATCTGCATCGGTTACCAATCTGATCAGAGCCACGATCTCGTTGTCAATCTGGCCGATCCACGTCTCGTGGCATGTCGATGTGATGACATGCTCCCACCACTGCCTCGCACGGCGCGAGGTACACCACATCATAAAACCAGGAAGGTTTTCCCGGCATATTTTGACCAGCGATTCGATATCATCTCTGGTCGCGCGGCGGATCTCTACGCTCGGACCTTGACTGCTGTTTAATCGCGTCGTTTTTTCGCTTATTATCCGGTGCTCTTTTCGCACGGCAACTCAGATGATTGGCAGCATTCCTGCGTCACAGCGGCGGGCGCCATTTTTTCTCGCAACGCAAGAAGATGACAACGCATATGGACTCCGGACGCACTTCGTCCCCGTCGGGCGCACAGAAGACCCGCCATAACCTTATTCAGTAACACTATTTATCCGGCTAACACCTTAGGCGGTTCTCACCGGTAAAATCTAAAGTTCATTCCGGGACATCAATCGAAGCTTCAACAAAGTCAATAGCTCTCACTCGTCCGGAACTATCAGGGAAAAAGTCGAGTATCAGCTCTGCCATCTCTTTGGCCGCTGCTCGAACCGAATTCTCCAACCTCGAACTGACCTGAACCTGGGCCACATACCGGGCGGGATCCCCCTCAATGTTCGGAGTTCGCCACCCTACGCCGGAGAAGACTCGCTCGTCCGACGTGATTCGGCCG
>JBDREF010000197.1:0-2061 GCA_043820045.1 Planctomycetota bacterium
TTTCGGGCTTTTTGCAGCAAGCAACCAGAAAACCTTAACAAAGGGGATCAAAAATGATGAAAACCAATCTTATCCAACGACGTCAATTCCTGAAATCCACAGTGGCTACAGGAGCCGGATTTCTCATTCTGCCCAGCGGAGTGCTATCCGGTGCAAACGCACCCAGCAACAAGCTCAATGTTGCCATGATCGGAACCTGGGGCCGGGCCGAGGCCCACTTCGACGCGATATCGAGCGAGAACGTCGTGGCCCTGTGCGACGTGGACGAGAACCACATCGCAAGCGCCGCCGAGAAGTTCCCCAAGGCAAAACACTATGTTGACTGGCGCAAGTGCCTCGAACAAAAGGACCTGGACGCAGTGATCTGCTGCACTCCGGACCACACTCATGGCTTCATTGCCAACTGGACACTGAATCGCGACCTGCACTGCTATATGGAAAAGCCCTTGGCCAACTCTGTTGAAGAAGCTCGCGTTGTCCAGGCTACATACCAGAAGAAAAAGCACAAGCTGGCGACCCAGGTCGGCACCCAGCGTCATGCCAAGCCCAACTTCGAGCGAGTGCGAGAGCTGGTCAAGGATGGAGCTATCGGCGAGCTGACGGATGCATACGCATGGGGCAATCGACAGATTCGGCGTGACGGCTATCCGGCCGCCCAGGGCGAGCCGCCGAAGAATCTGCACTACGATTTGTGGATCGGCCCGTCGCCGTGGCATCCGTACAACCCGGAATACTTCAAAGGCGGGCCCGGCATGAACTGTCTGTCGTGGAACATGTACTGGGACTTCGGCACCGGCCAGGTCGGCGACATGGGCAGCCATACGATAGACCTGGTGTGGAACGCGGTTGACGCTGGTCTTCCGACGACCGCTACGGGCGAGGGCGATCCGTACAACCCGGAAGTAACGCCGGTGGAGTTGAAGATGACATTCGACCATCCGGCTAACGATTGGCGCGGGCCCATCAAGGTCAGTTGGTACCAGGGTGGAGCCATGCCTCGCTCGCCGAAGGAATATGTGGACCTGAACAAGATCGGCCACGGCGCGATGTTCAAGGGCACCAAGGGCTATGTCGTTTGCGATTATGATTCGCGAATCCTTTTGCCGTTCGGCGACGATGCGGACCTGACCTACTACAAGAAACGCACGAAAGACGAGGTGATTCCGCCGCTGGGCCACTTCCAGAGGGAATGGGTCGATGCCTGCAAGGGCGACCTGAAGACCCACTGCGATTTCAACTACGGAGGAACCGCTATCGAGCAGATGCTCCTGGGCCTTGTGGCTTACCGAGTCGGCAAAGAATTAGAGTACGACGGTGCCACCGGCCGCGTTACCAACAGTGCCGAGGCCAACGCCCTGCTCAGCCGCAAATACCGCCCCGGCTGGACCCTTAACGGATAAGGCGATCGCCAGCATGAAGAATTATAGTTTGTAGGGTGTGCAAAATTTTTCTATTTTGCACACGCGTAATTCTGCAAATGTTAGGGGCAGAGATAATGATGGGTCAAAATCTCCTGAGAGTAACTCTGCTGTTTGTTGTGATTCTGTTCGTGGGCATCGTCTTTTGTTCTCCCGGCCACGCCGCGCTTAAAGGTGGTTGCGGGAAGGTTAATATCACTCCTCCGATAGGTGTCTGGCTTTCGGGCTACGGCGGTCGAGATAAGCCGAGTGATGACATAGAGGACGAACTTTACGCCAAAGCCCTGGTCCTCGATGACGGTAGTGAAAGCATCGCAATTATTACGCTCGATTTGCTCTGGGTTCCTCTGGAGATAACCGGCAAGGTCCGAGCCATAGTGCGGGAAAAAGTCGGCATCCCTGAACAGAACATCTTGATTTGCGCGACGCATACGCATTTCGGACCGAAGATTTTTTCAGGGACCAAGATGGGGCCCGATGTTTCGGACAACACGGTTGACGCATCCTATGTGGAGACCCTGGTCAAGAAGATGACGGATTCGGTGTTCCTTGCTCACAAGAATATGCAGGAAGTGAAGGTCGGCGCCGCGAAAGGCGAAGTCCCTGAGGTCGTGTACAACCGAAGGCCGCGAAGGAAGGACGG
>JBDREF010000198.1:0-8046 GCA_043820045.1 Planctomycetota bacterium
CGGAAGCAGACGTTTCTGCCGGATGTCGCAAGCGTAGTTTTTGAACTGTCAAACGAGTATCTGAGAGCACAGGATGTTATTTCGCTATTTTGTTGAAAGGAGCAGATATGGGACTGGATAGAAAATTGAAAATGGGGATGATCGGCGGCGGACCCGGAGCATTTATCGGTGACGTGCATCGCAAGGCGTCGCGCCTGGACGGCGGCATCGAGCTGGTAGCCGGGGCGTTCGATATCAACCCTCGCAAATCCAAGCAGCAGGGACGGGAGCTTCTGCTCGATCCCAAGCGCGTCTATGGCACGTACCAGGAAATGATCGAAAAAGAGCTGAAGCTGCCCGTGGGCGAAAGGATCGATTTTGTTGCGGTCACCACGCCCAACAACTGGCATTTTCCCATCGCCAGAGATTTCCTCAACGCCGGCTTCCACGTGATGTGCGAGAAGCCGATGACTATCAACGCCAAGGAGGCCAAAGACCTTAAACAGCTCGTCAGGAAGTCCGGCAAAGTGTTCGGGCTGATGCACAACTACACGGGTTATCCGATGGTCAAGTTGGCCCGTGACATGGTGCGAGCCGGTGACCTGGGCAAGATTCGCAAGATCGTGGTTCAGTACCCGCAGGGCTGGCTGGCCACGGCGCTGGAGAAGACCGGCCAGATGCAGGCCGCATGGCGGACCGACCCCAAGCAGAGCGGCGGCGCCGGCTGCATGGGCGACATCGGCACGCACGCCGAGAACCTCTCCGAGTATATCACGGGCCTGAAGATTACTCATCTGTGTGCCGACCTTACGATCTTCGTCAAAGGCCGCAGGCTCGACGACGACGGCAATGTGCTGCTGCGTTTCAACAACGGCGCACGAGGCGTTCTGCACGCCAGCCAGGTTTCCATCGGCGAAGAGAACAATATTGCTATCTGGGTCTATGGTGAAGAAAAGGGCCTGGAATGGCATCAGGAGCATCCAAACCAGTTGTACGTGAAGGTTCCGGACGGACCGGTGCAAATTTGGAGTCGTGGAAATGGGTACGTCGGCGCCAAGAGCGCCGCGGCGGGTCGTGCCACGCGCCTGCCTTCAGGTCATCCCGAAGCGTTCTTCGAGGCCTTCGCCAACAATTACCTCAACTTCGCCGATACCGTCAGGGCAAAATTGACGAGAACCAAACCCGATCCTCTCGCGCTGGATTTCCCGAGTGTTAACGATGGGCTGCGCGGCATGCTCTTCATAGAGACTGTTCTGGCAAGCGCCAAGAGCAAGCAGAAATGGACCGCCTTCAAGAAATAGCGAACATAGCGCCAAGTGAGGAGTAATCAGAATGCAGAATGTACAAGAGAATAGACAACAGCGCGACGAAAAGATTTCCCGGCGTGATTTGATGGTCTCTGCGGCCGCGGCGGTGGCGATATCGTCGGTCTCTTCAAAGGCAAGAGCCGCAAGTTTGAGCGGGAAGTTCAAGCTCAAATATGCGCCAGGCCTGGGAATGTTCAGAGAGCACGCGGGCAAGGACCCCATCGACAATATCAAGTTCATGTCGGACCAGGGCTTCCGGGCGATGTTCGACAACGGCATGATGCAAAAACCCAACGACGTTGTTGATAATATCGTAAAGGAGCTGGACCGTCAGAACATGGACCTGGGGCCGTTTGTGCTCCAGGGAATAGGCGGAAAGTCGTTCGTCACGAACGACAAAGAAATCCGCGAGAAGATCATAAAGACGGTCAAAGACGGCGTCGAATTCGCCAAACGCGCCAATGCAAAATGGGCGCTGATGGTGCCCGGCGCCTTCGACACCGGCCTGGAATGGGACTATCAGACCGCCAACGTGATCGACAATCTCAGGTATTGCGCCGAGATATGCGAGCCGTCGGGACTGGTAATCGTTCTTGAGCCGCTGAATGCCTGGACGAATCATCCGGGCCTGTTCCTGACTAAAATTCCACAGGCTTACATGATCTGCCGCGCCGTGAACAGTCCTTCGATCAAGATTATCAACGACATATACCATCAGCAGATTACCGAAGGCAACCTGATTCCCAACATCGATATGGCCTGGAGCGAAATCGCCACCTTCCACCTCGGCGACAATCCCGGCCGTAAAGAGCCGACGACCGGAGAGATCAATTACAAGAACATCTTCAAGCATCTGCACAATAAGGGCTACGAAGGTGTCTTGTGCATGGAGCACGGCGCAAGCAAACGCGGCAAAGAAGGCGAGATGGCGGTCATCGAGGCCTACCGGGAATGCGACAATTTTTAGGCTCGTTGCTCGCGTAAGACAATTGTGAAGACGCGTAAGTTTTGGTCTGAATAGAGTCAACCGAAAGGGAGGACTATGAACGGTAAATCAGACGGAACCGGCGGGGTAAGAGAGTTCTTCCGGGGCACCGAAGGCCAGACCATGGGAGGCGGCGGCCTAACGGGCAGAGACATCCGGCCGCCGGACTTCCCCGACCGCAACGCCTATGTGCAGGAACACGTCGATCTGCTCAACAGTATTCTGAAGAATGAGCCGCTCAATGAGGCCCGCAACGTCGCCGAGTCCACCCTGACTGCGATCATGGGCCGGATTTCCACCTATACCGGCAAACTGATCAGGTGGAAGGACCTGACAGAGAATATGAGTTCGCCGTGGTACAACCTTACCCTCACGCCGACTGCGGCAGATTTTGAGACGGGCGACGCTGTAGCTCCGCCGGATGATGTTGCCCCGATACCCGGAGCAGAAAGAGGACGCGACGGCTAAGAGAAAAATTGCGTCATTCGTGCTGCGCGCAGAAGAAAAGCCTGATGTGCGTCACGACATACGCAATACAGTTTGACTAATCCAGCTCGACAACTTCCGAGAATCGTACCATGGCCTGTTTGGTCGGCTTGTGCGGCTCTATGACTCCCATGAGACCTACCTTCTTGCCGACGAGGCCGCTCAAATCCGCCTGTGAAGCTGCGCCGGTCGGCAATGCGTAACAAACCATCTTGCCGGAATCGTCCACTATTCGGTAGTTTCCCGGTCCGAACGTGGCATAAGTCTGGAACTGCCCGATGACGGCATATTTGCCCAGGTTTTCGATTTCCGCCAGTCTCGCAACGCGGGCCTTTTCTATACCGGCGTTTACCTTCTGGAGTTGTTCATCCTGAAGGCGTACCTGCCTGGCGACCGCCAAAGCCGTTTCAATAGCTTCTATCTGCTTGATCACGAACTCTGCGTAGCGCGAGGCATTGCCGGCATCTTTATTGCCGGTTATCTCGGAAAACGCCTGCCTCAGGTCTTTGTAATCCTGCTGGTCAATCGGTTTGGCCCGCTCTGCTGCCAGCTTCTTCTTCAGTGCGTAATATCTCTCGAGCGGCGAGGTGGGCATAACTTCCACCGGAGCAACCGCAACGGCGGGGGTATCGTTGGTGTCTTCGGGTTCGGTTACAGGCCCAACAGCCGGTGTGGCCTCGGCAACTGCCGGGACCGTGACTGGGATCGGGGCCGGCTTCGTGAAATTCGTCGTCACCCACAGAAAGGCAAAAGGCGGAGGGGCGACCTTGTAATAATCGTCCATCTGTTCGCCCAGCAGCTTGACCTTCTCGCCCTTGTTGAGTTTTCCCTGCAGGCTCGTCGAGTACAGCGGCTTTACATAATCGCTGCCGGCATAGACGCGCACGTTGTCGCCGGTAACGGTTCCGGAAGAAGGGTCATCCGCGTCGGGTTTAACGTACTGCATCGAGATCCAGGAGAAACTGCCGGCCGGCGGAACGATACGGGACCAGCTAAACTGCCTGCCGAGCACTTTTACTCTGTCGCCCTTGTTAAGTTTGCCGCACTGATAGAAGTTGGTGCCGGGGCCCGAGCGGAGGTACACATCTTCGCCGGTTATCTCGGCAACATATTCATCAGGAAGGGACGGGGTCTCAGTGGTGCTGGATCCTTCGCCTCGGCCGGTAGCGGAACCCTGACCGAAGCCGGCGGAAACCAAACCTGCCAGAATAACAATGGTGAATAAGCTGATGTAAGATCGCATTCTTCTGTCTCCCAAAAAGAGGTCCTTGTCAAAAATCCAAAACGGCCATAACCACCCAATAAACTCTCGCCGTTTCAGATTAGCATCGGCTGCAATTGTTGTCAACTTTTTTATTAGGTTAATATAGCCGCCCCCATGCGCGTTTTCCAGATATATTTTGCCGTTTTCGGTTGTTTCGGCATGTTGATTATTCGGACGTTGGGAAAGCCGTCCGGCCGGTGTGTGCGTTCGAGCAAAGCCCTCTTTGGCTGCTGCTACTCTTGCAGCCGGGCAAGCTCGTCCTGGCACATCTTCACCTGGCCCGGGTCGGAGAGCTTCTTCGACGCGGCCTGAAGGTGCTTTGTCGCGGCCTCGGCCTGATTGAGATACCGTGCATATATCACACCTAACATAAGCTCCACCTGGTCGGCGTATTCATAGCTGCCGTAGTGGGCCAGGAACTGCTCGTACGCTTGCACCGATTCGGCGTGCCTGCCCTCGCCGGCGAGCTGATTGGCAATATCCAGCAGTTGCTGCCGGGGCAGAATCTGTTCGGCGTCGTTCTCCATAAGCTCAAGGTAAAGTTCCGCCGCCGCCCGCACATTGCGCTCCGTCAACCGCTCGCTGATCTCGCTGCGAAGCTGCGTTATTTGCTCCTGCTTCTGTTGCTCGGCGGCGCTCTTGATGACCTCTTTGACCCTGACGTGCCGGGTCTTTGCCCGGCCGGTATACGGGTCGTAGCCGCTCGCAACGACGTCGCGATAGTGCCGGCGCCGGTTCCACCGTTTGATCATCGCCCATAGATCGAAATTGCTGCCGCTGATTAAACGGGTTGCGAGCAGCACTACCGTCGCCCCGATCCCGAAGGCGTATCCGGCCAGATGGGCCCCATGGGCGATGGCTACCGGAGGAGCAATCTGCGGTTCGACCATATTGTCCCAGATAATGAGCTTAAAGGCGATAAAGTACAATGCGGGCAGCTCCATGGTGCCGATGAAGAAGAACCAATACAGGACGGTTATCAAGGTCTGCGGGAACAGGACGACATAAGCACCCGTTATGGCGGCGACGGCCCCGCTGGCGCCGAGAACCGGCGAGACGCTCATGAAAGTATGGCCTATCCCGCTGAATACGGCGCCGGCCAGGTAGAAACAAAGATACCCGATGTGGCCCAGCTTGTCGTTGACATTGTTGCCGAACAGGTACAGGAAGAACATATTGCCGAAAATGTGCAGTATGCCGCCGTGCAGAAAGGCGTAAGTTACGAACTGCCACAGGTAAAGTTGGCCGGGCCTGGGGTCGAGTATGAACTGATGTGCCCAGGCTCGCAGCACCTCCGGCTCGCCCGTGAATCGGTCATAATGCTCGTAATAAGTCAGCACGAAGATAAGCACGTTAACGACTATCAGGGCGTAGTTTATGTAGGGCGTTCGCCTCGGCGAAATGCTTGTCCGAATAGGTAATATCATAACACCACTACCAACTAAGATTGATTCAGGTAAAAGTTGAGTACCAGCTTTAGAGTGGTCACAATCAAAAGACCGCAACATTGTAACGATGGCGAGTGGTTCTGGCAAGGCATAAAAAAAGGACGGCGACAGCCGTCCTTTGCGCCCCGTCGGAAGTTATGGTGAAGTAACTCCTGACGGGAGGCGTAGCATTGGGCGCTACAGGCTCCTTCTCCTCCCTTGCGGAAAACATCTGAGGCCGGTACAACGCTCCACGCCAACCGGTTTCCCCCCCAGCAGGGTCTTAATCTAAACAAAGTATAAAAACCGAGCTGCCCGAATCCAAACTCTCCGGCCAGAAAACGCTTTATTTTTCCCCACGTTACTGTAAATATGAGAAATCTGATGCAATGAGGACCGGTAACTGAAGCGCCGATGAGTTGGGATCGACTGGAGAATAGTCCGAATGAACAAAGAGACGATAAGAAGGCGGATCAAAACGATTCGCCGCGAGATGGGCAAGGCGAAGGTACGCTGCCTGGTTGTAACCAAACCTGCCAATGTAACATACGTTACCGGTTTTATGGGCGACGACAGTTGGGCGGTGCTCGCCGCCGGCGGGGTTTATCTGCTGACCGACAGCAGGTACACCGAGCAGGCCGGCAAAGAATGTCGCAATTGCAGGATTATCGACCGCGCCGGGCCGATGGCCGAAGCCGTCGCCATGCTGGTCAAGAAACTGAAATCCGTACGAACGGTCGCCGTCGAAGAATCCACTTCGCTGGCCGATTTTGAGCATCTAAAGAAAGCCCTCAAGGCCCGGCTCAAGACGGCCGCTGATATTATCGAAACTGCACGAAGCATCAAAGACGAAAGTGAAATTGCCGCCGTCAAAGCCTCCGCCTCAATCGCGGCCAGGGCACTCGAACGAACTCTGCCTCATATAAAGCCGGGCGTGACCGAGAGCGAATTAGCCGGCATGTTGGATTTTCAGATTCGCAAATTAGGTGCGCGCAACAGCTTCGAGACCATCGTCGCCTTCGGCCCGAACGCGTCTCGGCCGCATCATCAGTCCGGCAAAAGAAAGCTCAAGAAAAAGGACACCGTCCTCATCGACTTCGGCGCCAAATACAAAGGCTATTGCAGCGATATTACCCGCTGTTTTGCAATCGGCGGCATGACGGCTTTCTACAAAAAGGTCTATGATGTGGTTGAGCAGGCCCAGGCCGCGGCTATTAAGAAGATTAGAGCTGGCGTGAAAATCACGCAGGTCGATGCCGCCGCACGCGGGGTTGTTGCCGGAAGCGGCCTTCCCGTTTACGGCCACGGCACAGGCCACGGCTTCGGCCTGGAAATCCACGAATCGCCCTTCCTCAAGGCAGATGCCAAAGGCACGCTCAAAGCAGGCCAGGTAATCACAATCGAGCCGGGCATATACATCCCCGGCAAGCTCGGCGTGCGAATAGAAGACGACATCCTCGTAACCAATACCGGCCACAAAATCCTCACCCGCACCTGCCCCCATTCACCCTTATTGTCCTGATAATGTTTTCTTTACCGCGGAGAACGCCGAGCCCGCAGAATCGTGGTATCAGACACCGACTAATACTGATTATCACCGATTAGAGAGACGAAGCCGAAAGACCTGTGAAAATCCGCATCTACAAAAAGAATCGCAGGTTTACTCAAAAAGCCGCGAAGCGGTTCGTTGAGGGAGGAAAAGTTGAATAGATTCCTCGACTCCGCTGCGCTGCGCTCGGAATGACCTGAGCGGACCCGACACCCTTGGTCACCCCGAGCCCCGGCGCGCCGGGGAGGGGTCTATTTAAACAACCGAGACAATCAGCAGCGGCTCGACCACCGACCATGAGTCATCCGGCTCGACAACGATGACGCGCCGCTTGCCGACGGCGACCATCTCCGGATGCGGGACGGCCAGCGACCGCCCGTCCGCCAAAGAAATGCTGAAAGGCTCGAATGGCTGACGCCGTAACGCTTTGCGAATATATTTGAGATCCATTTCTCGCTTTCTTAGAAACCGTTTCACAATGATGGGTGTCATTGCGAGGAGCATAGCGACGAAGCAATCTCAATCCCAGGGGTGGTAGATTGCTTCGCTGCGCTCGCAAGGACATCCAATGTTCTGAGATAGTTTCTTAGCCCGAGTTCATTTATAATCCGCCGGATTGAGGTATTATTGTCGGGATTTTCCGACGAGCCAACAAAACACTTCGTTTTTGAAAAGCGAGACGGTATAATAGCGGCTGTTTTCAATCTAATTTCGAAACTCTGCAAGATGGAGGTTATTATGAAGGCTACATGGGTGTTTGCGTTAGTGGCGTTGGTAAGTATGTGCGGCGTATTGTCGGCCGCTGAGCAGATTCGGTTCGAGAAGGTCGTTGTCGATAAGGCATTTCGCGCTGAAGGGGTCGCCACGGGCGACGTCAATCATGACGGCAAGCTCGACATTCTCTCCGGCGACGTCTGGTACGCCGCACCGGACTGGAAGATGCACGAAGTCTGCGAAGTCGGTACCTACGACGGCACGAAGGGCTACAGCAACTGCTTTGTCAACTTCGCCCAGGACATCAACGGCGACGGCTGGGTCGATTCAATCGT
>JBDREF010000199.1:0-8606 GCA_043820045.1 Planctomycetota bacterium
GGCGGAAGCTCCCTTAAGTCCATGATCTGAACATCGCTTCTGAGTATCCGATAGACTTCGTCCACCTTCCTGATAAGTTCGTTGAGCTTATTCATCAATTCGTCAGGATTGCTCGAATTGGCGGGCAGTACATTCACTGATACAGGAGCTTTCATCTCTGGCCCGCCTCCTGAAGTTCAAACTCTATCCCGATAAACCTGAAAGCATTCGTCCCCGAGACTTTCAAGAGGAAGTGCCTTCCGGAGAAATCCACACTCAATCTCTGCCTGAGAATATCTTCATTCCCGGAAAGACTCACGCCTCCCAAAGACTGCCATGTGGTTTCATTATCTCTTTTTACCGAAAGACTTAGTGTTCCCGTCGATTCTTTCTGCACGTAAACAAAAACCTGAATCACCCTCTTATAAAACGCAAGGGCCTGTTTATCGGCCATATCGGTAGAAAGCACAAAGTAGCTGGTATAATCGCTGCCGTCGTCCTGATAACCACCGTGAAGCGCATAGGTGTATCCGTTGGCGTCGCCGCAGATATCCACGGGGAAATCGCTGGAGGCGGCGATAGCGTCCCACGAGTCCCACCCCCATTCGTCCCACGAAGAATAAGGCAGGGTATCCCATGTAAGATTCGATTGCTGAGTATAAGTGCCGAATGCCGTGACAGCAACGTCCATGTCCGTGTCCCAACGTCTCTCGCCGGGCCGATAGACGATTATCTTGTTATTTGCAGTTGAGCCGTTGCCGTAGGGAATGGCCCACCGCAGCTCCTTATATTCATCGACCGCTATCGACCTGACGCCCTCGACTAGAGAAGGTTCGATATTCCTACAGGTCTTATCCACCGCCCCGGATACGTTGCCCGCCGCTATGCCGTGAATCGCTTTATCCGTACCGTAATAGTAGAGGTCGCCGTCCCAGTCGTTTACCACTGAACCGGGAGTTAAGCAGCCGATCTCCGGTGAAAGTTCCGATTGCTGGAACGGTATCGCCAGGCCCACAAACCAGAACTTGCGTATAGACCTGCGCTTGAAGATTACCAGATAGTCCTGCCAGAGCCCGAACCCCCCGCTAATCTCGCCGTCACCGCCCACGTAATATGCACCGGCGTCGTAACCTGCACCCTGAATCCAGCCTCCGTCGGCGAGTCCCTGGAGAATGCTGGAAGTATAGACGTAATGCTGATATTTCGTGCCGTTGGCTAATTCCACGTTACCCAAAAACAGATAGTTATGGTAGGACTTGATGAACTTGGCCTTTGCTATGTAGGTCGCCGAAGATGAAGTGTATCGGGTGTCTATATTTTCGCAGGTATTGGCGGTATTGCCGTCCCAGTACTGGGGCCTGTCGACGTTGTTGGTCATGCACATATTGTCGCCGTACTTATCGGCGTCCCAAAACGTACACTCGGCCGAGCAGGTGAAGATAGACTGCCACTTCGTTAGAGTCGTATCCCAGTAGTAAACGTGGTTCGATGTAAAGCCCATGAACCTTTCAGTGCCGTCGGAGAGGGTCAGGGTCTTATACAGAAGCGCAGAATTACCGTCCGGGAAGGCCACTTTGAGAAAATCCACACTCGCAGGATCGACCGAACCCACATCGACCGCATTGAACACGAAGTCCGTCGGACTTGAAATGGTCAGTGAAGTAGTCACCGTCAGAATAGTGGATGTCGTGTTGTATGTCGAGGTAGTCGAAAGAGTGAGCTGCTGATAGTTGTTGTCGGTATCGTAAATTACCACCGAAGTGCCGTTGCCGTAATGCGCCGTGACATTGCCGGAGATGTAGATGATGTTATTGGAAGTGTCGAGAGACGATATCGGGTGTATAGTGCGAACCAGCTCTTTGGTGCGCATTTTGGCCTTATGAACTTCACCCCATTTTGTCTGAACGAATTGCGCATCAGGCAGGAGGGCCTTTTGAAGCAGAATGCCGGGCCAGTCTTGACGCATTCCCAACGTGGGACTATAGATTACAAATCGTCGTATCATGTTTTGATTATGTAATTGACCGTGTTGTAGGGTTGCAGGTTGTTGTGCCCCGTACCTGAGCCGGACGATGCTGTCGCTATGTTGGTGGGTCCGCCAGATTGATCGTTACCGGCCATATTGAAGTTTTGCGGAGCGGCAACATCATTGCCCGAATAACTCGGCATACCATGTGTATGTGCGCCATTTTCGGCCAAGGTCAATGCGTGCGATTCCTCTCCACCTGTTTCACCTAGGGTATCGGCGGCGGCGAGATGGGCATTAGCAGCATCCAAACCAACCGGGACCCTTCCCCTCATATCGGGCAGATTGAAAGTTGTTGAGCTATCGCCGATACCATAGCCAACCCCGATAGCACTGAAAAGGTCGGCATAAGTTGTCCTGGAAACAGCCGCACCGTTACAGAGCAGCCAACCTGTCGGTGCAGATGCGCCGCCGTATGGCAAGAAAACGCCCGGTGGCACGAAGGCACTGTCCTGGATGACGGACTTCTTGATAAAGCCCGCGGTAGTCAACTGGATTTCGTTGCCGTCTTCGTCTTTCGTGTGAACCTCTGTCTTTGCGTTCACATCCTTTCCGAACAATGCTATTGTATCGGCTTGTGCGGATGGTGAAGACTCAGCCCTCAGATGGACTACACGATGCTGGCCTGCGTCATCCTCGCTGTAACCTGTCCCGGCCCCGCCGTCGGAGCCCATATAATGATTAACCCCCAAAAGCTCCGCCACCGCCGCGGCAAGCGTTCGTATTCTGTTGTCCCCAAGCTTCGGGTCCTCACTGCCTGCCGGCACTGAAGGGTCTATTGCCGCACTTTTAGTCATTCTATCATTCCCTCACAGTTCTCATGCTCGTTGCCACGGCTTCCACCGGGCCGTTGATGTTTATCTGCTGCTCGTATTTCACGCCGGCAACATTGGCCATGTCGTCGAGTTCGTAATCCTCATAGACCTTCTTGCAGCCCAGCCAGAAAACCGCAGTTTTCAAGTCGTCGTCGAATTCCAGATTGGTGCTCAAAGTCCCGTGGTATTTGCGGTAATAGAGTGTGTAGCTCTTGTCGTTATCAGGAGTGGGACTGACATAAATCGTGCCGTCACGGTATGCGTAGCCCCTGACGTTCCCGGCCCGCCATTCCTCGAACGTGATCGGGTCCAGAAGGTCGGTATCGAGATAGAGTTCGTCAATAGCCGCTTCGGATTCCACCATACCGGAGGGGGCCGTTATCGTGTTCGTACTCGAAGACAATGTGCCCGTGGTACTGGCTTCCAGGCACAGCAAAATCCTCGATATCTCCTTCACGGCCTCCTGTAGAATTTCAGTCAGTCTCGCAGAAGTCAAATCGGCCGTATTGTCCCTTCGCGTCCTCTGCCTGACCCTGTTTTCAATATCGCTTACCGCTACAGTCATAGCTCACCAAAAAAAGTTGGCCCCCTGCGCCCGGTTAAGAGCGCAGGGGGCGGTTGTTAATCTGCTAAAACCGTGGTATCAACCACGATGCAACCGAACTCGATGGAGTTGAAGATTGACTTCTTCACACCGTAAATAGTGTCGGTGTGGACCTCATATTTCGTGTTATGAGGCGCGTCGTTGTACCCCGATTTCCATACCGGCATCTTGCCCCAGGCCATACACGCGGCCTGGCAACCGAGAAACAGGTTTCTTGCAACCGTAATGCCGCTGGCACAGGCATCGCCGCTCGTATCGAAATACTCTGGCGCGGTTACGCCGCCCGCTCCGAGCCTTCTGTGGAGAAGGTCGGTGGACTTGATAACCACGTTATCCCAGACACCATCGGCGCCGTTGAAAATCCAGTTGTCCCTTACGCTGCGCGGGAGTGCGTTCAGAGTGGCGTTCTTCCACTTGGTATCATTCTGGAGCTGCTTTTTGGCCAGGAGGTCAATAAGCATCAAATACCAGGGCTCGCCGTTGATCATAATCGGCCTGACAGGCGACACGGCATTGCCCGAACCGTCAACGGTTCTCATTGCCATTCGGCGGACGTACTCAATAACGTCGGTGCCGAACAGATGATTTGCAGTGGAGTTGATGAGCGCATCTGTTGCCACGCGGCTTATTGTGCCGCTTGAGTTCTGGCCGCCGCCGAACCATCTGGTAGCGGTTGCGCCCTTGGTAAGGGCGGTCTGGTTGACAGTACCGATCTGGGCACTTGAGGCATTTACTGCCTTCGTACCCTGATTGCGGCCGGAGATATGGTTCATGGTGACAAGGGCGGAAAGCGAGGCGATGATATCCGCCGCCTGAATCATACCCATCCACTCGCGGAGGGCCGCCTGACACTTGGGCCTGAGCTTGGCGTATGCCGCTTGCTCGGTCATATTACCGCTAAGCGGTGCGGAATGGCCTCTTTCATGGAGTTGGACGTCCATGTTGTAGAAGCTCAGCGCCTCGCCGTTGTTGGTATACGTCCCGTCGTCGGTCTGGCCGCTTCCGGTGAGCAGGCCTCGCAATGCAAAGGTGATTTTATCACCCTGTTCCTTCAGGAAATCCTTGCTGACCTGTATGATCTTCCCGTCGCCGGGACCGATATACGGGGTCAGGGGATTGTTCTCGAAGGCAAATTTGTAGTCGTTTACCGACCACTTCTGCGGAACGAGATTAGTATTAGTCCCGCCCCGCGCAAACTGTGTTGCTCCCATTGTTAGTTACTCCCGCGAAGAGGGCAGTAGAGAGGCTATTCTTCCTTGCCGTAAACAGACTCGAAAATCTCGTCTTCTGTCATCGGCTCGTTTTCGTCCTCTTCCTCTTCCTCATTCGCTTTTTTTGTCGATTGCGATGCGGGAGCCTCTATGCCGAGTCCGGCCTGAATAGCGGCGAGTTTTTTCTTGCAGACCGTGTAAAACGCCTCTGCGGGGTTGTCTTCTTCGAAGATGGCCCTGCGTTCGGCGTCGGTGAGAAGATTGGCGTTGACTACGGCGCCAGTTACCCGGTCGTAGTCTTTATGGCCTTTCTTGAAGTCCTTTTCGGCCATGGTGGCTTTCTGCTCAAGGGCCTTGGCATCGGCGAGTCTCTTCTGCTTTTCAGCAGCGGTTTCCTGCGCCTGGCGCTGTGTTTCGGCTTCGGCCTGCCTAGCCCTGTTAAATCGGGCTTCCTGCCACTTCCTCTCTGCGATCTGCACGGTTGTCGGCGGGGGGCTTAATTCCGCGTCATCGGGATTTTCTTCTGCCCACTTCTCTATAGGCGAGAGTTCTTCGGTTCCGGGTTTTTCCGCACCCGTGGGCGTTTGAAGCCTCTGCCTCAGTTCATCTCTTTCCCGTTCTGCCTGTTGAGCCCTCTGACGAAGTTTTATGTGATCCTCAAGTGGAACTCGCTGTTCCGGCTTTTCGGGTTCTTCGTCTTTCGGAAAGAGCTTTTCGATAGCCGATTCGACATCTTCGGCCTCTTCCTCTTGAGTGGATTCCAAAGCCGCCTGCACGTCGTCGGTCGCTGTCTCTTTTTCTTCTTTTTTGGGCTGCTCGCCCTTATCATCTTCGGTTTTAGACACGACCCGTTCTTCGTGCTCTACGTCCTCGGTCTCTTCGGGCTCGATACCTGCCGCCTCCATGCCTTCGTCAACAAAAGTCTTCGCATCGAAATCATCTTTTTCACTTGTCATAGAGCTAACCTTTCGTTTTCCCGCCCCGGTTTACGTTGGGCGTAATATTCCTCGCCGAGTACCGCCGGCGGATTCGGGCCGGATTCACCGCTCCGGCAGGCGTAATAAAAAAAGCCCTGCAAACCCGATTTCTCAGGTAAGCAGGGCTCTCATTTTTTGAGTCGTCCCTATGGACTATTCAGTTTTTAATAGCGGGTGCGAGAATCGGACTCGCCTGCGGCGCTTATGAGACGCCTGAGTTGCCCAGAACTCTAACCCGCGGTTATGTCTCCTTGATTGCCTGCTGAGTGGCGGCAAGGCGTTTCTTCAGTATGGCCCGTGCCGCTTTGAGCCGGGGCTTGTCCTTCTTGATTGCCTCAGCCTCTATGAGAGTGCCGGCATCATTTACGGCCTGCCATTGTTTTTCTTTCATCTCCATTTGTCGGCCTCACTGTTTCATTCACATTCACATTCACACACTTACCGCCTTGCAGGTTAAACTGCACATTTCCGTACAACATCGGCATTTTGACCGCAATTACTTGACCGATGGATACGAGTTCGGCGTTTCTATGCAACAAAACGAAGTCCTCAAGCTGCTGCCTGAGCCTGTCGTCAACGTCTATTTTCTGTCCGTTTGGTAGCGTGAATTCGCTCATGGCGTATCTCTCAAAGCCGCTTCATAGACCACAAACATATCGAGAATATCCAGCCTGTGATAGTGGTGGCAGACCGTATTGCCATCCGCCCATATATCAAATCCCGCCTTCCGTATTTTGTCGCAGAAGTAGATATCCTCGCTTTTCGTCACATCGGTCCAGTTGTCGTTGTAGGTCGTCATCTGGTACGGCGACTGGAGTTTTTCAAGAACGTCCCTGTGGACTAAAAGACCCGTACCGCCTGTCCGATGACATTTGAAAAGCTTTTTCGGTAGTTCATCCGGGCCGATGTTCTCTAATTGCGGCTTTTCCTCGGTGTGACCGTCTTTTGTGACGATGGTGTTCCACAGGAAATTGAAGTGCTTGTTATCAGGATCATACCTGCATATAGGTGTCGGGGCGCAGATCACCGGCTTCTTGTGCCTCATCAAGACCTCGATAGCGTAATCGTTCTCCGGTGTCGAGTCATCGTCCAGAAAGAATATGTGCGTCTTTTTCGTATGGCCAAGAAGAAACGCCTGGATTGCGGAATTGCGGGCCAGCTCAGGAACCTTGCTTGCGTACATCTTACATTCGGCTATACCCCTGATAACGGCCTTGTCTATGAATATGTCGGTCTGCTGACAAGTAAGGTTTTCAGGATTATGCGGCCGGACAATAAGCACAGGGGGCTCGTGCCTTTTAGTCAATGCCGTACTGCTTCTCTGGAGTTTTCGCTTTATACTCATGCCGACCTCACCAAAAAGATAGTCGTTTCTTTTCGCGGAACTACGCCGCTCTCGTCGTACATCGCCACGTTTCCCAGAATTCTGTCCATGCCAAGCTGGTGAGCAATTACACTGCCGGCAACTTGATCGTGGCGAGAACCCTTTACCCTGTCGTCAGTGGACACCTGATGGTTCTCGTTCGTATGGGAGCCGTGGAAGCTGATTCCGTCACGGGACAGGTCGTACCATCGGTCGAGATAGTCTCGCGCAAGCTCGTTGTTCAGGTCGAGTCCCTGACAACCGCCGATTATCTGGGGTATATCAAACGCATCTTCCCGCGTAATGCCGAGAGTCTTTAACGCCGCATCGCTGCACCAGACACCGCAATTATGCCCGCACAGCAGGAACATATACCCGTTTTCCCTGATAATATCGAACGCCCGCTTCAAGGGTGCTACCGGAACAATGCTGCTGTCACACCAGAGCAAATAGCGGTATCCTCTCCCTTGGGCCAGCTTCATCATGGCTGGTTTGAATCCGTAGGGTATCTGTGCGTGGGTCGGGATCCTGCTGAAATCCTCATGATCCTCGTTGACGAGGTAGAAATCACCTTTGTATCTCTGCTCCAGACATTCGTCCCGGAGCCTGTCCTGGCCCCTGCGGAACCGGCCCGTAGCGTAGTTGAGTATGACGGTGTCGATCATTTCTTAATCCCCAGCTTGTGAAGCTGCCAGCGATTATACCTTTTGACCCACCGCGCATGTTTGTACCCTGCTCTGGCGAGCATGACTTTGAGCAGATAGTGCGTTCTTGGATGCATTGCGATGATATAGTACTCTTCGCCGCCAATGGTTAGAGGCATGATATTTGTGACCTGCCTACTCGCTTGGGTTATAATCTCAGACGTTAGTAGTGGTTGTTCTATATCCATCAGTATCTCTCCAGCCTTTCAACCTCGAACTCTCGTATGGCTTTCCTGAAACTCCTGCTCTTGATATCGCCGTAGTCAGCAACCATCATGTACTTTTCAGCCTTGGCCTGGCAGAGACTGTGCATGATTTGTCTGTCGGGAAAATCGTCGGCGTCTCTTGGTATCGCATCTCTTCTGTACTGACTGAGATTGAATAGCCGGCAGATAGCCCCGCCCGCACCACAGGGCCACCAGCCGTAAGCTCCGAAGCTAACGCCACAATCGTAAGGAACCGGGCACTCTTTTAACTTCTGGCCCGTATCGAAAGGTGCTACAAGCTGGCACCTGTGGCGTGCAGCCTTTTCAGGGGCCGAGAGGTCCACCCCGACTCCGAGGGCGCCGTCAATGGGAATAATGCCGTTGCTGACTACCTGCAATCTCCGAATAGCATGTGTACGAAGCAGCTCGTCCCTGAGAAGTTCCGTTATTTCACGAAACTGTGGATGCACCGTAGGCTCCCCGCCCATGATGCTGACCATGTCAATGTTGCCGTGGCACTTGACTTCCTCGATGAACCTGCCCACCTGCTCTATCGTCACGTCCGAGGCTTCATCGTAGAAACCGTATGGACAGTGCCTCGAACACGACTGGCATTTGGCGTTGCAGCGAAGCGTTATTTCCATTTCGATGTTTATGATTTTCTCCTTTATTTGAAAGCTATTTAATACCAGACATTATCCCTGTATAACCCGCACTTCTT
>JBDREF010000200.1:0-2861 GCA_043820045.1 Planctomycetota bacterium
CCGCTCTGCGTGCCCGTGGTCGGCCGGCCGTACGGGTCGTGCTCGTTGAAGAACGCATCCACCTTCCGGCACCACTGCTCCGCTACGCCGTGGTCGCCTTCGGTCCATCCCTCGGTGCCGTTGATCTCATCGACCACGAACCACAGGAACATCGCCCGGCTGTATCCCCAGCGCGCGATCATATACCGGTAGAGTTTTTCCTGGTATTTCCAGGCCTCTTCGTTGCCGAAAAAGTCTTTGGCGCTACTGACAAGCTTGTAGGGATTGTTTCTGTACCTCGCGTTTCCGCCGCCCCAGACGGCCATTGAGATGTACGAGTGAAACCAGATGTTCCAGCTAATATGAATGTCCCGCTGCTCGCACCATTCGAAGAGCTGATCCATCCTGCCGCAGCGGTTCTGGTCGTATCGCCCAAGGCCGCTGCCCATAGTCTCCAACGGCGTGGGAAAGAAGCTTATGAAATTCGCCCCTCGTTTCTTCAGGTCGTCGAGCCCGTCTTCGGTGATCCCGCCGTCATTGAAAAGCTCGTAGCTGTCGTTATACCAGAGTCCGACTCCGTAAAATGAAGTGCCGTCATCATGTTTCAGATACCGCCCATTCGGTGCGATTGTAACGAATCCGTGATGAGGTGAATCCACGGCCGTAAAGTTGCCGGTACGGCTGCTCGCAGTGCCCTCGGAGTCTCTCACGGTCACTACGTATCGCCAGTCGCCCTTTTCGTTCGGGGAGAATCGCACCATCCACAGCGCGGTCCAGCCGGCCGGGTTATAGAATCCGCAGATGTTGTATTTCTTTCCGGAAGGCGCGGTTAACTCCGCCCTCAGGTCAATCTCATCCGGGTCGAAGGGATTGGTGAAGGTCGCATCGACGTCGATTCTCAGTTCGAGCTTCTCATAGAGACCAACCTGGCGTGAATCTGCTCGAACCGAAAGGATCGACGGCGGCTTGGCCGTGCCGACTGCTCCCATACCAAGACATATCATGCCCACGCACAGTAAAAACAAGCCTCTGAATTTCCCAGACATTACCATTCGCTTCTCCTTGTCTTGTCTCATTGTGTTACGAACATCTTGAATTAGGGACTCTTGATTTCGCAGATGATACCTCTTGGCGCTTGTACTGACAAGATGCAAAACTTTCACCCTTCGGATTTTATGGAGGAAAGGAATGCTGTTGCTTATGCCAAATCAGAGACTAAAATCTTAGGTTGGCGTCAGAATTACGGCTGGAGTGACAGATTTGTTGAACCAGGAGAGACTTCGATGGTGGTCCCGACATTAGAGGAGATACGAGAAGCGGCCAATCGCATCGAGCCGTACATTCACCGCACGCCGGTTTTGACGTGCAAGGCTATCGACGCGATGGTGGGGGCCGAGATATATTTCAAGTGCGAGAATTTTCAGAAGGCGGGCGCATTCAAGGCTCGCGGGGCGACGAATGCGGTATTCTCCCTGAGCGAGCAGGAAGTCTCACACGGCGTGGCGACGCACTCATCGGGCAATCACGCCGCCGCACTGGCGCTGGCCGCGAAGTCTCGCGGAGTCAAGGCCTACGTCGTTATGCCGCAGACCGCTCCGCAGGTGAAAAAGGATGCTGTAGCAGGTTATGGAGCGGAGATATTCTTCTGCAAGCCGACACTTGCGGCGAGAGAGGAAACGTTAGCGAAGGTGGTTGAGGAGACCGGGGCCGCCGCCGTTCATCCGTATAATGACCTGCGAATCATCACGGGTCAGGCGACTGCGGCCGTTGAGCTTATACAGGAGACGCCGCAGCTCGATATTGTCATGACGCCTATCGGCGGAGGCGGTTTGACCTGCGGGACTGCTCTGGCGGTTCGTTATTTATCGCCCGGTACGAAAGTGATAGCCGCCGAGCCGGAGGGGGCGGACGATGCATATCGTTCCTTTCGGTCGGGCAAGTTGGTTGCCTCCGAGAACCCGCGGACGATTGCGGACGGGCTGCTTACCTCGCTTGGTGACAAGACGTTCCCAATCGTGCGTCAGTTCGTGGACGACATCGTGACAGTGAGCGAGGAAGGTATAATCGAAGCGATGCGATGTACGTGGGAGCGAATGAAGATTATAGTTGAGCCGTCGTCGTCGGTCCCATTAGGCGCGCTGCTGACGCGCAAGCTCGATGCCGCGGGCAAGCGCGTCGGAATCATTCTTTCGGGAGGAAACGTGGATTTAGCCAGGCTCCCATGGCCGGCCGCGCCGTCTGCTGCGTTCTAAAAAGCCGCGGCGTGACGCCTGGCCTTCGGGTCGCCCGCCGCGTGTATCAGGCCGCTTTGCGGGTCACGATAGATCATGACCGGGTGTGCTATGGGCCCGGCGGTAGTCTCTATCTTGTGCCCACGTTTGGCGAGTTCGCTGCGGATGTTTTCGTCCACGGTCTCATAGACCGTCAGGCTTGCCAATATCCCCAGCGTCTCTTCGCGGATGGAGTTGGGATCGAACGAGTCCTGATGGTGGTTCGTGCTGAAGCGCGGGGCCGTGACCGCGTCTTCAGGCATCATGCCGAACTCGATGTGGTTGAGCAGGCAGTTGAGAGTAGTCTGGTCCTGCAGGTCGCCGCCGGCGACGCTGATCGCGACGACAGCTTTGCCGTCTTTGAGGACTATGGTGGGTGTCAGTGTGATCCGCGGGCGCTTGCCGGGCTCGATTCTGTTTGGATGTCCCTGGGTGGTATTCAGGCTTCTGAGCCTGTTGCCGTGTGCTACTCCTAATTCCTGGCAGAGGGCGTAAGGTCTATTCCCGCTGGGCGTGGCGGCAATCATGTTGCCCCAGCGGTCGGCAACGACGCACGTGGTCGTGCCGGCCTGTCCGGGCCGATATGTTCCGAGGCCCTTGACGGCCTTCATG
>JBDREF010000201.1:0-12304 GCA_043820045.1 Planctomycetota bacterium
ATTAGGCAAACGGATTGCGGCAGCGGCCTTTTGCGGCGGGTCCGCCGGGGCGTTTTATGCAGTAATTTCGGCAATTTTGAGCCATAATGGCGAAATTATAGCCGGTTGCGTCTGGCGAATATTCATTTTTGCAGTTCTGGCGACCGTCGGGGCGGTGCTTACGGAGTTGAAACTTCCGGAGCGGGCCTGATTTGGCCTTGCAAATAGGACGAATTTGTGCGATAATTGCGATCAGGTGAGTGTGTCTTTGGGTGAATCATCTCAGTAGCCTTGATATGTAAATGCGCTTGAAAGGACCTGAAAATGAAACCTGAAATCATCTCCTCCACGCTGAAGAAGATGGCAAATCATAAGCACCTCGGAAAGCTGCCGGCAAAGGGAGTACGGGCCGGACGATTGGAAGAAGCCGAAAAACTGGCTGGTGCCCTGCTCCATAAGGGACCACTACGAGCTTTTCAGGAACTCGGTCCTGCCGAAAGGGGCAAAACCCGAGGACGAAAACGCCCGGCAAGCTCTGGAATCCGGGGAATATCTCGACGCACTCAGGGATTACGATAAAGAACTGGAGGGTTTAATGGAAAATATCTGGCAAAATGAATATTTGACCGTATAATTGCTCCTTGGCCGGTCGTACGGCCTGTTGAATTGAAACCTTTTTTCGGTGGAACCTCGGGGCGGTAATCCCGGAGTCTGCTCGGGAGGGTTGTTTGCAATGACGCTGAATAGCTATAGTTCGCTCTGTGATGATTTTTATCTCGATATGTCCGTTAATACCGAGCTGGATCTGCCAACGGAGCGCGATACGATACTGTCGTTTTTCGAGCGGATACGAAAGCAGTTTCCATCGATGGGCTGCTTCTACCGCCGGGGAAACAGCGAGTACTGTCTGGAAGAGGACCGCAGCCTCGGCCAATACCGGTGGGTCAGTCTCGAAATGGACCGTATCAGTTCCGGAGTTGTCAACCCGTCGGACTTTGAAATGGCTTACCGCCAGGACCGGCTCGTACTCGAACTGATTCCCTACATGCTTAGCGTAAGTCCGCTGGATATCGATTCGCTGGATCTCACCTTTGCCATGGATTTCGATTATGCGGGCAGCCACGATGAAGTTATTGCCGAGGCCCTGCTGTCGCAGAGCACCTTTAGCTGCCTCCTGGATTTGCCCGACGCCAGGCCCATCGGCTTTTCGCCGGCAATGGTGATGGCTCTGTCCGACGACGACCGCACCCAGGCGCGGATCAGCGTAGAATCGAAAACCAGTGTTTACGAGCCCGGCAAGAAAGGACAAATTGAAGATGAGGCGATAAGTCTGTCTCTGACAATTCGCCAGTATCCGAAAACCGCAAAACAATTCGACCCGCTGAAATCTTTCGAAAATCAATGCCAGTTAGCTGAGGAATTGATGGCTGAAAAAATAGTCCCCAACTTCGTTCAGCGATTGACGGAGACGATCGCGCAAAAACGGTTAACTTAGATTTGTCGAAGGACCTCGAAATGGCCATTGAGGCGCCAATCAGCAAATACACCAGGAGCAATTTCAAAATCTATATCGGCCTTTGCATGATTGCTGCATTCTGGTTCGCATACGACGGCTATTTCAACAAGAAATTCATGGCAGAGAACACCGAGAACGGCAAGCCGAACAGCACTCTCGCTTTCAACCGGAAGGCCCCGCCGTTCCTTGTCGGTGCAGCGGTGCTCCTGGGCGTATATCTGGCGGCGGTAAGGAACAGGAAACTCGTAGCCGATGAAACCGCCCTTGTAATAAACGACCGGGAAAGAATCCCCTACGATTCCGTTCAAAAAATAGACAAGACCTACTTCGACAAGAAGGGGTTTTTTGTCGTTACCTACAAGGACGAGAACGGTAACGAAGTAAACAGGAAAATAACCGACAGAAATCATGACAACTTGCAGGCGATTTTGGATCATCTGGTGGATAAGATCAGTTGAACGGCGCCAAAGTATGACTTGCACTTGCCTGGAACGCAAGAGAGGCACACTATGAAAGGGAATGGATACAAATGAATTACTGCGTTGTCGGATTGCAATGGGGCGATGAAGGCAAGGGCAAAGTCGTCGATATCCTCGCCGAGCACAGCGATATCGTCGTACGATACAGCGGCGGTGCAAACGCCGGCCATACGGTCATCATAGGCGACGACAGATTCGCCCTGCACCTCCTGCCGAGCGGTTCGGTCCGGCCAAACACGATTTGCGCAATCACCAACGGCGTCGTCGTTGATCCGGAAGTCCTGATAAAGGAGATTGAGACGCTCGCCGAAAAAAACATTTCCCTGGACGGCCGGCTCCTGATAAGCGAAAACGCCCACGTTGTCCTGGACTATCACAAGAAAGAGGACCAGTTCCGCGAAGAATCGCTCGGCAAGAACAAGATCGGCACGACCATCCGTGGCATCGGCCCGTGCTACGCCGACAAGATAGGCAGAAGTTATGCCGTGCGCATGGGCGATTTTAGAAACCTCGAAGAACTGAAGGCCAAGCTGGAGACAATCGTCGAATATAAGAACAAAATATTCGCGGCCCTTTACAACGCCGAGCCGATAGACGCAGGCGTTATCTTCGAGAAGTGCAAGTCCTACGCCGAGAGGCTGCTGCCGTTCGTAACGGACACGACCGAGTACCTGCACAAGGCAATTGCCGACGGCAAGTCCGTACTTTTCGAAGGCGCCCAGGGCTCGCTGCTGGATCTGGACCACGGCACTTTTCCATTTGTGACCAGTTCCAACTCAAGCTCATTAGGCATGCCGGCCGGCTGCGGCGTGCCCGCCAAAATGGTCGATAAGTTCATAGGCATCGTCAAGGCCTACACGACGAGAGTCGGCGCCGGACCCTTCCCTTCCGAGCAGGACAATGAAATCGGCCAGTACATCCGCGACAAAGGACACGAATACGGGACAACGACCGGACGGCCCCGCAGATGCGGCTGGTTCGATTCCGTGGCGGTCTCCTATTCAGCGACAATCGGCGCCATCGATTCGGTGGCGTTGATGCACCTGGACACTCTGAGCGGCCTCAAAGAACTGAAGATCTGCAAGGCGTACAAAATCAACGGCCAGGAAAAGACCTTTTTCCCGGCGAACACGGCCAGACTCGCGCAGGCCGCCGCCGTATATGAAACACTGCCGGGCTGGAACGACGACCTGACCTCGGCGACCGATTTTAAAGATTTGCCCGCAAACGCCCAAAAATATGTACGCCGAGTCGAAGAGCTGATCGGCAGGCCAATCACAATCATCGGGGTCGGGCCAAAACGAAGCGATACAATATTCAGGCAATAGCGTTCAGCTCACGGAAAAGGAACTGCTAAATGCCATTCGCTATTTACCATGAAGAGCTTTGAAGAAAAACTGAAGATTACCGCAGAACGCCTTGGGCTTACGCCCGAACAGATGCCCCACCATATCGCGATCATTATGGACGGAAACGGCCGATGGGCGCAACAGAGATCGCTGTCCAGGGTCGAGGGGCACCGCGAGGGCGCACGAATAATTGAGACCATTGCTCTGCATTGTGTCGCCTTAGGCATCGAATCTCTTACTTTGTATTCCTTCAGTATAGAGAACTGGAAGAGACCCCTGGCCGAAATCAATGCCCTCATGCATATCCACTCCGAGCACCTCGTCAGCATCAGACCCACACTGATGAACAACAACGTGAAGCTGCTTCACCTGGGCCGGATAGCCGGACTTCCCGAGCCCGTGCGAAACGACCTCATAGACACGATGGAAATGACCTCGGCTAATACCGGCATGAAGCTTGCACTGGCGTTGAACTACGGGGGAAGAGCGGAGATTGTGGATGCAGCCCGTAAAATCGCGCAGGAGTACAAGGAGGGTGAGCTTCGCCTCGACGATATCGATGAGAAGTGCGTCAGCGACCATCTATACGAAGCCGGGCTTGTCGATCCGGATCTGCTGATACGTACGGCAAACGAGATGAGAATCAGCAACTTCCTGCTCTGGCAGATTTCATACAGCGAGTTTTACGTTACGAAAACGCTATGGCCAAGTTTCAGGAAAACATCCGTGGAAAAAGCAATCATAGCCTACGCAAAGCGAACCCGGCGTTTTGGAACGGTCAAAACGACTTAATGGTCCACAGGGCACAAACGCATCTTCACGAAAGGCACTCTTCGGGGGCGTTTACTTGAAACGAAATATGGTCGGATACAGGTTGCTTTTTGGAACGTTGATGACGGCGTTTTTCGCCTGCGCCGCTATTTTCGACGGCTGGCTTGACGGCTCCCTGACAGCTTCGCAGGCGGACGATAAACTCGTGCAGGGAACGATTTTTTGCATCCTAATCGCCCTGCTGGCGGTTCCAGCCCAGATCGAACTGTCGAAGCTCGCCGCGGCGAAAAACCTGAAGATTTTTCTGCCCGTATCAATCATCGCCTCGATCCTGCTGGCCACGTGGCGATACTGGCAGCAAATTGCGGCAATCCCGCCGGAGACGTATATTCTTTTCATCTTCGCCTTTGCGCTGATGGCGTCGCTTCTGTATCAGTATTTAAGTTATGGGACCTCGGCAACCATGGCCAATTGCGGGATAACCTGCCTGGCGATTCTATATCTGGGGCTCTTGAGCAGCTTTTGCGTAGCTATTCGTATAGATTTCGGGCTCTGGCCCCTGCTCATGTTCATCTTTGTCGTAAAATCAGCCGATATAGGAGCTTATGCAATTGGAACTATGTTCGGCAGGCACAAGTTTTCGCCAAGGATCAGCCCCGGAAAGAGCTGGGAAGGCATGGGCGGCGCGGTTGTCGCCGCGGCGATAGTTGCTGTTGGTTTTGCGGCCGGTTGTGATATAATGCGTTGGTGGTTGGCGGCAATCTTCGGCCTGTGTTTCGCTTTCATAGGGCAATTCGGCGACCTGGCCGAGTCGATGATGAAGAGAGATGCCGAGCAAAAGGATTCCGGCAATAAAGTGCCCGGCTTCGGCGGCATATTGGACATCATTGATTCGCCTCTGGTGGCGGCACCGTTTGCATATTTGTTCTTTATGTGCAGCGTTTGACAAAGGATAGCTTTTGGAAGTAACAATACAACTGGATTCAACCCATAAGCAGCTCGAACTGTTCGGTCCTGCCGACAGTTACCTCCGCCTCTTGCGCCGGGAACTCGATGTACAGATTACGGCCCGCCAGAACAGATTAATAATCACGGGCGAGGATAACGCTGTAAGAATAGCCGCCGAGATAGTCGATAAGATGCAGAAACAGCTCCTGAAACACGGCTCGCTGACGACCGCGGATGTAACAGCCTTTATCAGGCGCCAAGGCTCGGAGAAAGCCCCGGAGACCGGCAACGCCATCACGGTCTTTTCACAAAAGAAGGTTATCGAGGCGTCCACCAAGGGACAGCTTAAATATATCGAGACTATGTTAGCCAACGACCTGACCTTTTGCATCGGGCCGGCGGGAACCGGCAAGACATACCTGGCCGTGGCGATTGCCGTCTCAATGCTGAAAAAGCACCAAATCAGGAGAATGGTCCTTGCCCGCCCCGCCGTCGAGGCGGGCGAGAAACTCGGCTTTCTACCCGGCGATTTGCAGGCAAAGGTAAATCCGTATCTTCGCCCTCTGTTCGACGCGCTGGAAGATATGATGGATTTTGCGCAGATGAAGAAATTCCTGGAACTGGACATAATCGAGATTATTCCGCTTGCGTTCATGCGCGGTCGAACGTTAAATGAAGCCGTGATTATCTGCGATGAAGCCCAAAACACCTCGGCGCTGCAGATGCTGATGGTGCTGACAAGACTGGGGCACGGCTCGAAAATGATAATAACAGGCGATATAACCCAAATCGATCTGGAGCCGGGCCAAAAGAGCGGGATGATCGAAGCGATCGAAACGCTTCGCCGAATCAAAGGTATTGGTTGCGTGGAACTGGCCAAGAGGGATATAGTGCGCCATCGGCTGGTTCAGAATATTGTGCAGGCTTACGGAAAAAGAGCAAAGGCTGATTGACAGTCAATACGTGCAGGATGGATAGATGGGGCTTTGGAAAAAAATAAGTCCGAGACGCAGTCAGGTCCGCAGGAATATTTCTGCTGAGCGTTTTTCGCAGATAAGCAGGCTAGTGAACACGGAATCTTTGATTTCGGCTCTCGTATGGCTGCTCTTTGTGGTGCTCTGCGTCTTCGTTCTTTCATTGCCGGAGGCCAGGTATCTCGAAGTGACGGCGACAAGCGTCCTGGTGGTGCTGGTTTCTCTGGCAGGGGCCCTCTACATCTATCACTACCAGAAGCGAATAATAAGAAATCGCATCAGGGCCCTTGTGCTCATCGGCCTGTTCATCCTGATGCTGGCGGCGACAAAGTTCAGTGTGCGGGCAACGGAGCATTCGTTCTGGGCTACCGGAACCGCCGTGACGACGGCGGTCATCCTGACAATAGCGTATGACCAGCGGTTCGCATTAGGTTTGAGCCTGTTCTATTGTCTCCTGGCGTGTTTCGCGGTGGGATCGATGCCGGGCAGTGAACCTCAGCCGACAAATATCAACCTGTTTGTGACAATGGCAGCCGGTGTGGTAACCTGCTGTTTCTGCCTGAAGGAAATCCGCACAAGAATCAAGCTGCTCCAGGTCAGCACCTTAGCCGCCGTAATCGTATTTGCAATGGCGGCGTCCGTGGAATTCCTGTCGCAGACCACCCAGTCCGCCGGCATTCTCATACATCCCGGCTTCCACGCGGGCATTACCCTGGTGGTGGGCCTGCTCATCCAGAGCCTGCTGCCGATTATCGAGAAAACCTTCCGAATAGCAACGAGCATGACTCTCCTGGATTACAGCGACGCCAACCAGCCTTTGTTGAAAAGACTTCACATGGAAGCGCCCGGCACGTTCAGCCACAGCCTGTTGATAGGCTCAATTGCCGAGGCCGCCGCCGAAGCGATCGGACGCAACGGTCTGTTGTGCAGAGTCGGCGCCTATTATCACGACGTCGGCAAAATCAATAAGGCCGGCTATTTCATCGAGAACGAACTCGGCTCGGTCAGCCGGCATAAGGAGCTGGCGCCGACAATGAGCCATTTGATTATCGTGGGCCACGTAAAAGACGGAATCGAAATGGCCAAGGAATACGGCCTGCCCGGCGTGCTTCGCCAGTTTATCGAGGCGCACCACGGCACGACGCTGATCGAGCATTTCTACAACGAGGCAAAAAAACTGAAAGCCAAAAACGCCAAAGGAAAAATGGATGATGGTCCACGCGAGAGCGAGTTCAGGTATCCCGGCCCAAAACCGCAAACCAAGGAAGCCGCCATCGTAATGCTGGCCGACACTGTGGAAAGCGCCGTCAGGAGCCTCGGCGAAGTGACGCCGTCGAAAATAGATGCCGTTGTGCACAACATGGCCATGAAGCGGTTGCAGGACGGGCAATTCGACGAATGCGACCTGTCCCTGCGCGAACTAAGCCAGATCGAAGCGAGCATATCGAAAACTCTCGCGTCGCACTATCACGCCCGAATCGCATATCCGCACCCGCCGGACGTGCCCCCGGAGTCGAAGTTTCAACCCGTCCATGCCGGGCAAAAGTGAAAAGACAATCAGTAATTATGGCCTCCGCCGAACAAGATTCAGACATAGTCATTCAAATCGCCAGGAACTTCAAAGACGTAAACGTGCCGCTCCCCAGGCTGCGAAAACTTCTCAAGACCGCCCTTGATCGTTTTGCCGTCTCGAAGACTCGCGGCGCCGGATATGTGGTCGATATTGCGATAGTCGATGACAGCCAAATCCGGCAGCTTAACAACCGGTTCAAGAATCGAGATGCCACCACCGACTGCTTGAGCTTCGACCTGTCGGATGATCGGAAGGAGCCGGACGCCGGCAGCAACGCGCCGAGAGTCCTGGAAGTGATCGTCAACGGCCAAATGGCCGCAAGACAGGCAAATCTGCGGGGCCATTCCGGCGAGGCGGAGCTGGCACTGTATATAACGCACGGCCTGCTGCATTGCCTCGGATTCGACGATTCGACGCGAACCGAGGCCCGTAAAATGCACGAGGCGGAGGATGAGATTTTGCAACAACTTGGCTACGGCCTGGTATATAATAGGGATATAAGAGAGCAAGAGTAGTGGGACGCATTGAGTCCACGCCTTGTGCTGAAAATAATTGAAAGGGTAAATAAAAGTGGGTTACGCTGGTTGGGCCGTCTTGCTGATCTGCCTCCTCGCCGGCGGCACGTTGTTTTTTTCCGTTAATGCCGTCGCTCTGCGAACGTTTTCTCACGCCAAATTACATGAAGCGTTCAAGGCGGCAGGGCGAAAAACAGACCCCAAAGACCTCGCTGAGCGATTAACGGAGAACGCCGAAGAGCTGATCCTGACATGTTACTTCTATCGGCTCATCTTCAATATGTTCATATTGCTGACTCTGGTTGCCGTCCTGGCCAAACCCGGGCAGCCGCCGAGTCAGGGAAATTCCGTGGCCGGTTATCTCCTCACCGTTATTATCGCGATGATTATATTCTCGGTGTTCAGTATCGCTATTCCACATGCCTGGGCCAAGTATGCCGGCGAAAAGGTCCTCAGCCGGACACACAAAGTGCTGGGTTTTTCCGCGGTCGTGGCCTCGCCCGCTCTTTACATCTTCAGATTGTACGACGGCTTTATCAGGCGCCTTGCCGGTATAGCTGAAACAACACCGGAAGAGGAGCACGAAGAGAGGCAGGAGGAATTCCTCACCGGCCTCGAACAGCACAGAACCGAAGGCGTCCTCGATGCCGAAGAGCAGGAAATGATCGAGAATGTGCTGGAGTTGAGCAGCAGTACCGCCGACGAAATCATGACTCCCCGCACGGATATAATAGCCGTCGAGGTCAACTCGGATTTGCAGAAAGTCCTGGAGACCATAACCGTCGGCGGCCATACCCGCGTGCCGGTCTTTGAAGAAAGCATAGACAACATAGTGGGAATTGTGTATGCCAAGGACCTGTTGACCGAGATCGGCAGAGACCCGGCGGATTTCAAACTTCGCGACAAAATGAGAGACGTCTATTTCGTCCCCGAGACAAAACCTCTCCGGAACCTGCTGCACGAGTTTCAGAATCGCAAGCTCCATATAGCCGTAGTGCTCGACGAATACGGCGGTACGGCGGGAATTGTCACCCTGGAGGACATTCTCGAAGAGCTGGTCGGCGAGATTGTCGATGAATACGAAGAGACACCTCCCGAACCGATAAAGAAAATCGACCGGAACACTATCGAAGCCGATGCCAGAACTTACATCGACGATGTGAACGACCAGTTCGAGCTGAATCTGCCCGAAGATGAAGACTACGAGACCATAGGCGGTTTCGTTTTCTCCCGTCTGGGCTACATCCCCAAAGCCAACGAAAGCTTCGAGTACGAAAACCTCAAGTTTACCATCGCGTCCGCCGAGGCCAGAAAAATAAAACGCATTAAAATCGAAAAAATATCCGAAGAATAGCTATGCTGACCAAGGACCTGGCTATCTGCATACGCGCCGTCGATTACTCCGAAACATCCCAGATCGTAACATTATTTGCCCGAGACGCCGGCAAAATCAGCGCCATCGCCAAGGGCTCGAAACGCCCCAAGTCGGCGTTCGACGGACCCATTGAAATGCTCGCGCACGGAAAGATCGTTTTCGCCGATTCGAACAAGGAAAAACTCGCCACCCTGACCGAATTCCAGCAGCAGCCGTCGCTGCTGAGCCTGCACGGCAGCCTTTTCGCAATGTACTGCTGCCTATTCGGCGCCGAGCTGCTCAACAGCCTCACGCACGATTACGACCCTCACCCCGAGCTGTTCGATAGCTTACTCGAATTCCTGCACAACGCCAACGGCTTGCAGGCAACGGGCAATGAGCGACGAGATATGCTGGCGCTGCTGATATTGTTCCAATTGGGCCTGCTAAAGGAAATCGGCCTGCAACCGATACTGAGCTACTGCGTGAACTGCAAAGCCAAATATGAGCTGCGAGATACCAAACGCGAGGCTTATTTCAGCAATTCCGCCAACGGCCTTATCTGCCGGGATTGCGAGGCGAGCTTTGCAGACAAGGTCAGGCTGGCCGGCAACGTTGCGGCCGCTTTGGCCAGCCTCAAACTGATCCCTGGGTCGCCGGAAAAGATACTGACGCAAATCGAAAAAGTATTGGTTTACCACTTTACCGGACTGCTCGGCCGGCCGCCAAGAATGGCAAAGCACATCTGTGGCAACACTTGATGGAATTGCGAAAAAGTACAATGTCCCCTTTTTCAAGTATAGGCGTTAGAAAGTTGCTTACTGCCGCTAAGACAGGAGTTGAAAGCAGGTACATGCCCGTGGCAGCAGCCTGCATAGCCGCCGTGATAATGCTTCCGGCGATTGATGCTGGTTTCATACAGGACGATCTTTTCCATCGGATAAGGCTCGTCGAACCTTCCCAACTGCCCGAGCAGATTCACGACACGGGGCTCATCTCGCCGGATGCAGGCACACTCCCTGCGGCGATGCGCGACATGCACTCTTTCGCACGGACAAAACGCGATGCCGACAATCTGAAAGAATCGGGCCTGACGCCATGGTGGACCGCCGCCGAGTGGCGTTTTGCCAACTGGCGGCCGTTGGACAGCTTTACTCACTGGCTGGATTATCGCTTGTTCCCGGATTCGCCGGCCCTGATGCATCTGCACAGCATCGTATGGTTCGCAGCGGTGGTATTGCTGCTGAGCATCCTGTACCGAGAATTCATGACGCCCGCCTGGATAGCTGCTCTTGCGGCGCTGCTTTATGTTATCGACGACAACAACTACTTCCCCGCGATGTGGATAGCGAACAGGAACCTCATACTGTCGCTGTTCTTCTCGATTCTGACACTGCTTCTGCATCACAAGTGGCGACAGCGCAATTCTCCGGCTGCCGGGGTTGCGGCCGTAATCACACTGCTGCTGTCGCTGCTGTCAACCGAGGCGGGCATAGCCACTTTCGCCTACCTCTTCGCTTATGCACTCATTCTGGACCGCGGCAGCCGTGTACAGCGGGCGCTGAGTCTTGCTCCGAGTTTAATCATAATAGCGGCATGGCGAATAATCTACAATTCGCTCGGTTACGGAGCGGTCGCAAGCGGCTTCGTCATCGATCCCGGGCGAGAACCTCTGCGTTATGCGCAGGCGGTGCTGGAGCGAGCGCCGATACTGCTTGTCGGCCAATTAGGCCCGACGCCGGCCGAAATGCTCTGCTTCTTCGGTGACTATGCCAGAGGATGGTACTTGCTCCCGGCACTGGCATTCCTGGCTCTCTTTATCATTGTGCTTATTCCGCTGCTGCGCAAGAACCGTGTTGCGCTATACTGGTTTATGGGAATGCTGCTTTGCGTGCTGCCGATATGTGCGACCGTCCCGATGAACCGCAACTTGCTTTTTGTCGCTATCGGCGCCTTCGCATTGATCGCGCAGTTCATCGGCGGCTTTCTCACAAGGGAAAGCTGGATCCCGAAATCCCATTACTGGCGAGTTGCCGCCTGGATACTTTGCATCACTCTTATTCTCGTGCACTTCTGCCTAGCCGCTGCGGCCCGGACCCGTACGCCGAAAATGACCTCTCGCGTATTCAACACATTCTATTCAACCGTTAAAGTTGATCCCTCAATCGACCTGACGGACAAGACCCTGGTCGTGGTCAATGCCCCCTATCCATTTCTGTTCGTCGGCCTGCCCTTCTTCAGGGCCTATTGGAATGAACCTTTGCCGGAGAGGACCCGCCTTCTTGCTCCCGGATTTACGCCTTTGGAGATTACCCGAACGGGAGAAAAAACTCTGCTGGTCAAAGCCAAGACCGGCAACATTCTCTCGGCGGACACATCTCGAAAAGATATCAAACCGAACTTCGCGTACTTCTATCATCACTTCAACAGCCTTTTCAGGCCGGTGGACATGCCGTTCAAGATCGGCGAACGGGTCGAGTTGAGCGATATGTCGGTTGAGGTCACCGATGTTGACAAGGACGGCCAACCAACGCAAGTCTCCATCGAGTTCTCAGCTTCTCTTGACGACCCGGCCTTGTGCTGGCTGCAGTGGCACTGGCAAAAACGCGGCTCCGGCTACTATTCAACGTTCAAAGTGCCGGGGATAGGTCAAGAGGCCCACACGAAAGGACCATTTGAAGATATTCGAACTAATTCCACAGAACACACAACAAGCATTTGGCCAGAGCCTTAAGCAAGAACGCGTAACAAAGGAACAACTGAGAGCGACAATCTCATATGCTGACGACCAAATAACTCAGACCGTTCGCAGTACAACAATGTCTTCACTTTCTTTCAATCATCTT
>JBDREF010000202.1:0-25107 GCA_043820045.1 Planctomycetota bacterium
GTTCGCGTATCGTTTACCCCGGTCGTGTTAGGCGACGGCGCGATTCGTCTGACAGCCGCCCCGGAGGTCAGCGACCTGTCCGACGCCGGCGCCGTCACCATTCAGGGCTTTCGCGTCCCCGCCTTGATCACTCGCAAAGCCGAGACCACGTTAGAACTCAAGAGCGGCCAGACCTTTGCCATGGCGGGGCTGCTCCAGCACAAAACCGAGACCATAAACTCCCGCATTCCGGGGCTCGGCGACTTGCCCGTGCTCGGCCCGCTGTTTCGCTCCGTGCGATACCAGAAGAATGAAACCGAGCTGGTCGTGCTGGTCACCGCCTCGCTGGTGGAACCTATGTCTGTTGCCACGACTCCACCTCTTCCGGGATTCCTGTACACGGAACCGGATGACTGGGAATTTTATCTTGAAGGGCGAACGGAAGGCAAGAAGCCGGCCGAAATCAACCCGGAGGACGCCAAACAGCTCAGGCAGATGGGCCTCGACCAGTTGGTGGGGCCGGGAGCATGGGATTACTATAACAAGCCGGTCTCATCGAGCCGGGCCGCCGCAAAATCGCCTGCGGATCCGAAGAGTCCAGATTCTGATAGTTCAGAGAAAAATGGACAATAGAGCCGCAAGGAGAATGCCCGACCGATGTTGACGGCTGTGATGTGGCAGGGACCCGGGCCGATACGGCATAATGCCGGTATCCTGTTCGAGCAGTATTTGGATAGGTGACGTTACGCATGAAATCAGTATCTGAGATATTGCTGGTAACCAGTGAACAGACCATAAGAGACACGGTAACATCCGTGCTGGATAACAGTGGACACGTCAGGCTGGCAGGTGTCTGTCGAGACATCTCGGAGTTGAGGAGTTACTTGTTAAAAAGGAGAGTCCAGGCCGTCGTGGTTGATATAGATCCTGATCCTCCACGAGTTCTGCGTGAACTGAGTACGGTTCTGGCGACTTACCCGGAGACCTATTTTGCGGTGGTCTGCAGCCACTTTACGAAAGAGATGGTTCTGCTGGCCATGCAGGCGGGTGCGAGACATTTCCTGGAGAAGAAGACCCTCGCGTCCGAGCTGGCCAAAGAACTTCAGTTGCTCGTCCACGAGGGCGAAAAAAAAGGGGACGGATTGGGCTCCCTCGTGGTATCGGTATTCTCCGCCGGCGGCGGCTGCGGCGCCACGACGGTGGCGGTGAACCTGGCCAGCGAACTTGCACTGTTATCACCCAGACCTGTTCTGGCAATCGATTTGGACGGCTTCTACGGGACGATGTCCACCTATCTGGGAATCAATAGCCAGTACGGCATCGCCGATGTTCTGACCCGGAACGACCTGATCGATGAACATCTGATCAAATCCAGCGCCTTCATTTATACGAAGGATTTTCACGTGTTGGTGAGCCCTGCGGGCGTAGGCTCCCCACGAGCCAAGTCTCTCCAGTTTGAGAACATGGCTCGGGTTCTTGAGGCGTGCAGGCAGTTTTATGCGTACACCGTAGTGGATGCCCCTCGTATGCCGGAATCCGCAGCGACGGAACTGGCCGGTCTGAGCGACGTTATTCTGGTTGTGTTTCAACTTACTGTTAAGGATGTGCACTTTGCCCGGGCCATAGTGTCATCTTTAACCAAATCCGGGATTGCGAGCGAGAGGATACTGCCCTTGGCCAACCGCGTCAAGAAACGAGGCCCGCTCGTTAGACTGGAAGACAGCAAAAAGGCGATTGGCTTGGCGTCCTGCCACGCGATTCGCAACGACTGGCGCAAAGCAATGAAGTCCGTCAACCGCGGGCATCCTTTGTCGCAAGTGGCCGCAAGATCGGGCTTGCGAAGCGATTTTAGAAAACTTGCAGCCAAGGTAACCGCCTATGGAATCAGTGACCGTGCTAAAATTTGAGGGTGATTGAGAATGAGCCAGGAACAGAAACAATCGAACGTGCCGGAATATGAGAACCGGAGCGAAAATGTGGTTCTCCAGAAAATAAAGGCTGACATCCATCGGCAGCTAATCGAGGTGCTGGACCTGAATGAGGCACGTCACGTACCTCTGGAGAAGCTGCATGAGGAATGCTCCAGGAGAGTGGACGCTTTGCTGAGTGCCAGGCAATATCCGCTCTCAGGCCCCGACAAGCAACGGCTGCTTCGCGAGGTCATGGACGAAGTATTTGGCTTTGGCCCTTTGGAGATATTTCTGCGGGATCCGCAGGTAAGCGACATCCTGGTCAACGGTCCGTTTAAGATTTACGTAGAGAAGAACGGCCGGCTTGAATCGACGAACGTGACTTTTATGGACGAAAAGCACCTCATGCGAATCATCAACCGGATCGGCGGTAACGTGGGCCGACGCATCGATGAGAGTATGCCGATGCTCGACGCGCGTCTGCCGGATGGCTCCCGAGTCAATGCAATCATACCCCCGCTGGCTCTCGACGGGCCTGTGGTGAGTATTCGGCGTTTTGGTGCAAGCCCGCTTGACATCCGACGGCTGCTCGAATTGGGTGCGGTTACAGAGGAGATGGCCTATTTCATGGAGGCTTGCGTGAAGTGCAGGATGAACATTCTGATATCGGGCGGAACCGGAACCGGCAAGACCACTTTTCTCAATGCGTTGTCGCGATGGATTCCTGACGAGGAGCGAGTCATAACCATCGAAGATGCTGCGGAATTGCAGTTGCAGGGTAAACACGTGGTGCGTCTGGAGACCAGGCCGCCGAACATTGAGGGCGAGGGCTGTATCACCCAGCGCGACCTGGTCCGTAACTGCCTGCGTATGCGTCCTGATCGGATTGTTGTCGGCGAGGTTCGCGGCGCCGAGACATTGGACATGCTTCAGGCGATGAACACTGGGCATGAAGGCTCGATGACCACGGTGCACGCGAACACCCCGAGAGATGCTCTACGGCGGCTTGAGAACATGGTGAGTATGTCCGGAATAAACTATCCCGTAAAGGCCATTCGGGAGCAACTGAGTTCCGCGCTGGACGTCATGGTACATTTGGAACGTATGACAGGGGGGAAACGAAGAGTCGTACAAATCGTGGAAATAACCACGATGGAGGGCGATACCATCTGTCTCAATGATGTTTTTCGTTTCAACCAGACCGGCCTTGATGAGGCGGGGCACGCCTGCGGGCAGTTCGAGGCCTGTGGGGTCCGTCCCCTGCTGCTGAACCGATTGAAAGCCAAAGGTATGGAAATGCCACTCGATATTTTCAAACGCAGGGTTCTCGTGGGATCCGGTACCAAAGGCAATGCACAGTAGAGAGGGAAAACCTGATGAGTGACATCATCCCATGCAGGGCATGAGAAGCTTATGAACCCAGAGAATCTGATAAAAATTATTGTCATGGCGGCCGTCTTCGGACTTGTTTTTTCAGTCTGGTGTATCTGCGTATTTCTCTGGCTGGGTCAATACATAACCCGTCTACAGTCGGTACAAAAGCGATTGGGTCTTGCCAAGAAGGAAACCGACGAATCTCAAACCCTTCGGCTTTGGCGTCAGACAAGACAAGATGCGGGAGATGCGGGTTTGCCGGCCAAGCTGACCTGGGCCGAACGCTTAGAGCGTCTGAGACAGGCTGCCGGGTGGCGTGCGCCGGCCCAGACGGCCATTCTGGGTGTAGGCGGGGCAAGCGTTATGGGTTTTGTGGTGACCTATATGCTTGGTTTCGGGCCCATGCTCGGACTCGGCATCTCTGTTGCGATTGTGATCGTATTTTGGGTCTACACCAAGGGATGCATCTCGAAACAATCGGCGCTGTTTGAGCAGCAACTTGTGGACGCATTGGGCATCTCCGCTCGTGCTCTGCGCGCCGGACTTCCCCTCATGGGATCATTCCAACTGATTTCAGAAGAAATCGACGACCCGATTGGGAGTATTTTTTCTCAAATCTGTCATGAACAGATGTTGGGCCTGGACATGAAAGACTCTATTCGCAAGGTGGCAAAAACAAACCCCAGTGCCGAGTTGAAGCTCTTCGCAACGTCCGTCGCCATACAATTACAGAGCGGGGGAAATTTGGCCGACTTGATGGACAGTCTGGCATCCGTCATCAGGGCGAGAATGAGATTGAATCGGCACGTTCGCGTTTTGATGGCGCAGACGCAGTTCAGCAAGAATATACTGATTGCGATGCCCATCCTCCTGTTTCTTCTGTTGAACATTCTCAGTCCCGAGTACATGCAGACTTTCTATACAACGACGGCCGGCAGATATATGTTAGTTGGGATGGTTTCGATGGTTCTGTTTGGTGCATGGGTCATGAGCCGGCTTGCCGTGCTGCGTTTCTAAAAGTTGTGAGACAAGACTTGATGATGTTACCGACAATGGATGGTATAGCAGACAAATTCATAATTCCCGGACTGACGTTCCTGTCCATAATGGCTGTTGGCGCCTCAATACTTTTGTCGAAAGCGCAGAGGAGAAGAACGCTCGAAGCGAGAATGCAGGACTATACTGTGTTAGAGACAGACACGAGAGCTGCGGGCAAGAAGAAGTCAGGTCTCGTGCAGTTGCTTGAGAAGATTGGCAATATTGCTTCTCACGGACGGGCCAGCACCACACTCTGGGAGGAGCTTGTCCGGGCCGGATACTACAGCAGAAACGCTCCGGCGGTGTACACCGGAGCTAAGCTCATTCTGTTTGGGATCGGATTTTCAGGAGCGGCGATATTAGTTGTGCCTGCGGATTATCACATTGTAGCAAAAATCAACTTGATTTTCATGAGCGGTGTTTCGCTTTTCTTTGTGCCCAATGTTCTACTGAAAATCCGCTTGAAGAAACGCCACGACGAAATTTGTCTGCATCTGCCTGAAGCCGTTGATCTGCTTGAGATATGCGTCTCGTCAGGAATCGGATTGGGCGCGGCCTGGAACGTTGTGGCCGATGAGATTCAGAATGTCAGTCCGATCCTGGCCGGAGCGATGGCTTTGACCAACTTCGAAATCCATCTTGGCGTCAGCCGTATCGATGCGATGCGACACATGGCCGCTCGTACGGGTGTCGATAAACTGTCTTCCCTGGCGGCCACGCTGGTCCAAACCGAACGGTTCGGTACGAGTATCGCGACGGCACTAAAAGAGTTTGCCCAATCTATGCGAGAAGAGCGTTATTTCAACGCCGAGGAAAGAGCCGAAAAGATGGCCGTGAAGTTGATTATACCGATGGTACTGTTCATTTTCCCGGCCGTGCTGATTACTGTAGCCGGACCGGCTGTGGTAGCCATATTCAAAATGATGAGAACATATTGAGTAAGTGACTTTAACCAAGGAGAATGTCCTATGAAACTGAACACGAGCATGACCACAACGGCGGTTTTGTTCTGCATCTTAACAATTGGATGTGAGGAGAATGTAGAGCAAGGTCCAGACAAACCTCTCATCAACAGCTGGCTCATCAATTCCTACAGTGATACCGCAATCGAGAATGCGATCATATCTCAGCACACTGTCTTTCCCTACCATTTTGTGAAGAACGCATCGCAGCTCAATGAGCTTGGTAAGCGCGACCTTGCGGTCCTGGCAGGGCACTTCATGAAATATGCCGGCGATTTGAATATTCGGCGGCATAACACACCTGCGGATCTTTACGAGGCCCGGGTAAATGCTGTTGTTGAGCGACTGCAGGAAGCGGGTGTCAACATTGAACGCATGAATATTGCAGACGGTATGCCGGGAGGTGAAGGTATGGCTTCGGAAAAAGTGCTTATCATATTGGAAGAAGCATCTGAAACGACTTCGGCGGCAAGTTCAACCACAAACCAGTCTGGAACGAGGAAATAACAATGGATATCAATTCGTCGAAATCGACTCTACGTGCGGCACTTTGTGCAGGGGGCATTATTTGCATGCTGTGTCTTGGAGGCTGCTCGGACTCCGCTGGTTCAGGCCCGGATCCAGTTTGGGGGACCAATGACGCCGGCAGCGATTTTCAAACGGCAACCGATCGCCCCCCGACCGCAAAGACGCTGTGCGCTATGGCGGATATTCTTGCCACGCAGGGCAGAGATTCAGAGTGCGAATACGTATTGAGACGGATTCTCCAGGAGCACCCTAAATATCTTCCCGCCTACAATAGTCTGGCAGAGCTGCAAATGCGGCAAGGTTTGACGAGCGAAGCGATAGAAACCCTCCAGATCGCCCTTGGCATCCATCCCGACGACCCAACCATGCTGAACAATCTGGGCATGTGCCGGATAGTCCGGGGCGAATATGAAGACGCCCTGGAGATGTTTACGAAGGCTGCGGGCAAAATGCCCGAAAATGCCAAGTACCGGGCGAATATGGCCGTGGCGTTGGGCCTGATGGGTCGCGAGGAAGAATCACTCGCCCTCTTCAGTCAGGTGATGTCCGAAGACAAGGCAAATCACAATCTGACCGTGCTGCGGGAGGCCAGAAACATGCCGGAACAGGCGTCCGCAACGCAATCCCAGGCTCCGGATATCGAATAGTCCGCCTCCCAGTCCCAGTAGTCCTCTGCTCAGGCAAGGGCTGTTGCGTATGGTCGCAACCTCTTCAAGGACGTCTCAAGAGCCTTGTTGATTCTTTGTCGGCGGCCAAACGCGGATTCGTGGAGCTATCTATACGCAGCTCTGCCCAGTGGGACTCCTGGCCAGATTCTGGTTGAGTCTGATGCCTGCGCAGCGAGTTACCTTCGCCACAAACTGCAAAATATCTTTACTGCTCGACAGAGATTTACTTCTCCAGTTCGCCGCCACGCATGTCAAGATGAAATTCTATTACGGCTTTTTTAAGACTTGACAGCGGAACAACTAAAGAATCAAATAAGGTATGGGGGGCAACGGGTAAATTGACAAAAACTGCCTTCGGAGAAAGAATTATGACAGACCAAAGCAGCACAACAGTGTCAAGACGAGCTTTCATGGGCACGGCTGCGGCTATTGCCGCTTCCACGATTATGTCCCGACATGTTTTGGCCGGTACGGGCGTGCCCGGATCGAGCAAGCCAAACTCCAACTTTAACGGCGTACAAATTGGGGCCATTACCTACAGTTTCCGCGGTATGCCCGGCACTGCCGAAGATATTCTCAAGTACGTTGTCCAGTGCGGGCTCAGCTCAGTCGAGCTGATGGGTGAACCGGCGGAACAATTTGCAGGAGTCCCGGCCGGCGGCGGACGTCCTAGTGGGCGGGGCGGCCGTGGACAGATGACCAACGAGCAGCAGAAAGCCCAGCGACAGAGACAGGAAGAACAGCTCAATTGGCGATTGTCGGTTTCGATGGACAAGTACCGTGCCCTCCGCAAGATGTACAATGATGCAGGCGTCAATATCCATATCGTCAAGTTCGGCAATATCGGCGACGCGAATATGACGGATGGAGAAATTGACTACTACTTCAATGTGGCCAAAGCACTGGGCGCCAAGGGCATCACTCGCGAGCTTTCGGAAGATGCAGCGCAGAGGCTTGGGCCTATTGCCGACAAACACAAGATTATGATAGGCTTCCACAACCATACGCAGATGACTCCTAAGACGTACGACGGGCCTGTTTTGTCCTACGGTAAATACCTGGGTATTAACTTCGACATAGGTCATTATGTTGCCGGTACGAGCGAGTCTCCTATTCCTATTATCCAGAAGTTCCACGACCGCATCCTTAGCCTTCACTTGAAGGACCGAAAAGTCAACAATGGTCCTAATGTGCCCTTCGGCCAGGGAGATACTCCGGTGGCGTTAATCCTCCAGTTGATGAAAAGGGAAAAGTGGACTTTTCCTGCGGATATTGAGCTTGAATATAGGGTGCCGGAAGGTTCAGACGCCGTGGCCGAAACCGCCAAGTGCGTTCAGTTTTGCAGGGGATCGCTGGCCTGACGGTCCGGAGCTGCTGTTTGCTGCATCCACTGCTCGTAGGCATTCTCGCGTTACCGCGGCACAGCCGTATCGTACAGAACGCAACAGAGAGTCGAGGCGATTCGTGGCCTCAAAGGTGATGTTTCTTGGGCATGACTTGGTCCTGTCTCTCGGTGGCCATCTATTGTCAATAAGGCCTCGATATTGATATCGAGGCCGAGAGTGCATTGTCGGCTTATATGCCTTGCAGCCCGTTGCTACCCACCTATCTCTGTGGACGCCTCAAGAATTGTAGTGCAACTGGACTCAAAGAGTCGGCCACGTTTTCAATAGTGGCTACTCGCCGACAATTTTTTGTTGCGGACCAATTTTTCAGTCTTGCACGAGTTCGGCGATGAGTTTATAACTACCCTTTTAAAGACGATTTGAGTTGTCACAGTACGTACTCATACCATAGTTTAGATTGTATCTTAATTCATTCTGTTCAGGATGTGATTCTATGAAGCAGATAATGGAAGATGTCCTCAAGGCTGAGGAGAAGGTAAACGCGATTCTCAGACAAGCTCGCGAGAGAGCCTCTGAAATCAGGCAGTCGGCGGAAAAAGAGATTTCCGCGCAAATGAGCGAGGCCAGGCGCAGGGCCCTGGAAATAACACAGACTGCTGTTGAAGATGCAAGAAAAGAGGCCGAACATATCAAAGAAGAAAAACTGGCAAAGGCGGAACAGCAGCAACATGCTCTGCTCAACGATGAGACGGGCGAGATAAGTCATTTGGTGGACAGTATCTGTGAAATCATACTGAAAACGGAGTATGCGAAGGGCGACGAATAGTGGCCGGCTCATTATCGAAATATTCACTCATAAACGCAAAGTTGCGAGCACGTATAAGCAACATTGTTCCTGACGAAATGTTTCGCCAGTTGGCGGCGGCCTCGTTTCTCGAAGAGGCGCTTGCGCTTTTGAGAGACACACCGTTTGCCGGCCTCGAAGGAATATACTCCAGTACCGGCGATCTCAGGATGGCGGAACTCGAACTGCTCAAGGCTGAGATACAACTCTACGAGAATATCAAACAGTACCTTCACGGCGATTCGTTGGAGCTTGTTGATGCACTGCTGAGCCATTTCGAAATCGAGAATCTCAAGAATGCCATAAGGATCTTTTTCGACCGGAAAATCCGGAATCGTTCCGGCGGCAGCGTGCACTACATTCTGTATGACCGCATCATTCACGATATTCCAATCGATATTGTCGTGAACGCGGAGACCTTCGACGAGATTGCGGGTGTATGTGAGGGAACGCCGTACAGTCAGATCATAAAAAAATACAGCCGGACGGTCGAATCTGAAGCCTCGCTGTTCCGTATGGAAATCGCCCTCGACCATTTTTACTACAGCAACCTTCTTGCTGCCATCGACAAGCTGGGCCGGAGAGATCGTAATATAGCCTTGAGGCTGACCGGCGTGGAAATTGATCTCCAGAACATCGACTGGATTATTCGATTCAAAAATTTTTACGACCTGCCTTTGGAAGCTGTCCTCGCTGCGATTGTACCGGGAGGATTCAATCTTGACAGAGCCGTTATCTCCGAATTATACAGCGCTCAAAATGTCACCTCGGCCCTGCAGGTATTTGTAAGAGGCAGGTATCCCGGCCTGTCAGCATTTGTCTCTTCCAAGGCCTCTGATGCCACATCGCGGCTTCTTCTCATCCAGCAGATACTGAACGAGATAATGAAGCACGAAGTACAGCGGATCCTTGTCGGGTATCCCTTTACTATAGGAATCATACTTGCGTATTTCATATTGAAAAGAAGTGAACTGAGAAAGATCAGGATTATACTGAATACGAAACAATATGGCGTACAACAGGAACGAATTGAGAGTATGATATGATGTTTACCACGCGAATGGTGCAGCTTTTTGCCGTAGTGCCGGGAAAGGATTGCGAGCTGGTGACTGAATCACTCCTTCGTGAAGGGGTCATGCAGTTCATTAATGTGTCCGAACTCGAAGGTGAACAGCCGGGCAAGGTGTCAAATCTCAAGCCCGAAGTCTCTCTGGGGGATATATCGGATTTAAGAAAACGCCTTGAAGGTTTCCTGCACGCCGGCGGCATTATTCCTTCTGCGCCGAAGGAAACAGACCTGAAGAACCGCGTTCTGGTTGATGTTGGACAAGAGAGGGATCATCTCGACAGGATAGCCCGAGAGCGAGAGAGCATCAGGGAACGGCAGCGGACAATTCAGCAGGAGATAATGAGCCTTGAGGATATCAAGCGCCAGATGGAGCTGTACGGCACAGGTCTCTCGGGCATTACGCTGTCTGCAAAGCACTCCTTTATTTCCATGGAGGTCGGAAAAATACCCGTATCAAACATAGAACAGCTTGAGGATGGGTTGAAAGGCCTGCCTGCGATGAATATCGCCCTTGGACAGGAGAATGACGTAGCTTATCGTCTGCTCATTTCAGTTAAGAGAGGCAGTGAGCAGATTGACAAAGTCCTTGCAAAATCAGGGTGGACAAAGGTTGAATTGCCTGACGAGCTTCAGTCGGTTAACGCGGATGTTTCCAGGGAAATGTCCACGAAACTGGCGGCATTGGTCGACGAACAAAAGAAGCTTGAGGCAAAAGTAAATGGTATCGTGAAAAGAGAAGAGAAGCACATCAGGGAGACCTGGGCCAAACTGCGGGTCGCCGAGCTTTTCTACAGGATCCAGACGAACTTCAAATCCTCTTCGCGAACGGTTATTTTTACGGGTTGGGTTCCGTCCTCGAAGAGAAGGAGACTAACTGAGGAAATCACAAAGGTGTGTGGGGACCGCTGTTACCTCGAATGGAATGAAGCAGGCAGCAAGGATGTCATCGGCGGCGAGATTCCAGTGCAGTTCAGCAATCCGAAGGTTCTTGCTCCTTTTCAGATGCTGGTCAGCAATTTTGGAATTCCCGAATACGGCACCATCGATCCGACGCCTTTTGTGATGCCGCTCTACTTGTCCATGTTCGGACTGATGTTCGCCGATGTGGGGCAGGGTTTGATACTGGCAATACTTGGGATTATCGGCGTGTTCTTCCTCAGGAAAAATCACGAAAAAGAGGGATTATATCAGCTCTCATGGCTGATTATCTGGTGTGGTCTCTCCTCGGTGGTTTTCGGGATTCTGTTCGGTTCCTTTTTCGGTTTGGGCCTCTTTAGGCCGTTATGGTTCGATTTTCACGGTATCGTATCCGGGCGCAGCTCGGGCAGTTCGGTCATCATCGATGTTTTTGACATACTGTCTATCACGGTATATTTCGGTATTTCCGTAATTTCTCTTGGGCTGCTCTTCAACTGGATCAATCTGATTCGGACCAGAAAATGGATGGAACTGCTCTTTGACAAAGGCGGAATTTTCGGCGGGTGGATTTATGCCGGAGGTATATATATAGCATCTTTTATGATCGGGCACGAATACAAAGAATTTCCTCCGGGGATGACAATGTTACTGCTTGCAGGACTGCCGGCGCTGTGCCTGTTCGTAAAAGAACCTTATCATTTCTTCGAACACAGGAAGGGGCCTTCAGCCAAAAAGTTCGGCGTGTTCATGGTCTTTAATTTCTTCATGGAATGGATAGTCGAGCTTCTCGAGATTTTCGGCGGGTACCTTTCGAACACACTTTCTTTTATGCGAGTAGCCGGCCTGGGTATCGCGCATGTCTGCCTCATGATATCCTTTTTCGCCCTTGCCGATATGACTTCGGGTATCGCTTCTGTTCTCATTCTTATAGTAGGAAATGTGCTTGTTATCGGCCTTGAAGGTCTTACGGCGGGGATACAGGCCCTGAGGCTCAATTACTATGAGTTCTTTACGAAGTTCTTTCACGGAACCGGAAAGTTGTATACGCCAATTTCATTAGATAGCAGCAGTAAGTAAGAAAGGAAGGAATACGATGGATGAACCCACAAGAGCATTCAAGTTGCAGGTTACTCAGAGTGTTATCGTGCTTTGTGCGGTCCTGGCAATAGTTGGGACATTTTTCTGTGCCAGTTCTTTTGCCGGGACCTCCGGGGGCCATGAGACTGTCCAGTCGCAAGCGGCGCTGGCAGGCAGCGAAAATGTGAAGTACGGCCTTATGGCAGCGGCTGCTGCTTTCGGGCTCGGTGCAATTGGCGCCGGAATTGCGATTGCTCACGTTGGTGCCGCCGCAGTAGGTGCCGTGGCTGAGAAACCTCAGATCGCGGGCCAGGCCCTGATTTTTGTGGCACTCGCTGAGGGACTTGTTGTGTTCGGTTTTATTACGGCCCTGATGATTCTTGGTAAGGTGTAGTTGTGAAATGAAATACTCGATTATAGGCGATGAAGATGCCGTCCTCAGTTTCGGGATGGTAGGTGTGTCCGGAAAAGTCGCAGCAAATCCGGAGGAAGCTGAAGACGCCTTTCAGGAAATACTCGAGGATAAAGAAGTCGGTATCATCATTGTTACCGAGAGTGTTGCGGATATGATGCGTCCGACAGTGAACAAGTACCTTTTCACAGCAAGTTTTCCGCTGATCGTGGAGATCCCTGACAGGAAAGGTGCCAAGCCCGGCAGGCCTGGAATTAAAGAGTTGGTGAATGCCGCTATTGGAATAAAACTATGATGTCCGGACCTCTTTTTGTGTTCTGTTAGTGTCGAAAAGAGAATGTTTTGGAAGAAGGTAATTGTCTATGGAATCAGTGGAAAGAGGAAAGGCCCTGCTAATTTCCGGCATTGAAGCGGATGCCGGAAATGAAGAGAAGGAGATCATCGCAGAGGCGGAGAAAAGGGCCGAAGAGAAGAGAAAGTACGCAGAGAAGAAGATCGAATCCCTGCTGAACGATGCTCGAAAAGATGCTCAAGAACAGGCCGAGACTGTGAAGAAGAAAATCATATCCGGTGTGGAGTTTGAGATAAAACGTCGTTCGCTGCGTCTCAGGAGTGTGTTGATGCGAGACCTTACGGACCGAGTCGAAAAGAAACTTGCTCTCATGATCGGCGATAGTAAATACAAGTCTGTCCTGGTGGACTGGATTACGGAGGCCGCCGTTGGCCTGGATGCGGAATCTGCTCAGATCAATGCATCAGAGAAGGAACGGAAGTTGGTCGATGCCGAACTGCTCGCAGAAGTCGCAAAGAGAATCTACGAACACGCCGGCAGACAGGTGGCACTGGGCTTGTCTGATGCAGAGCCTCTCAAATCTCAGGGCGTTGTCCTGACTGCTGCTGATGGACGTACCGCCTTTAATAATCAGGTTACCACCAGAATGTTGCGAAGCCAACGTGAGATTCGAACGTTGATATACAATGCCTTATTTGCTGATGATCGAAAAGAATAATTATGAATGACAGGATTATTGGACAGGTAAAACGAGTAAACGGCCCTGTAATGGAAGTGATGGGAATCACCGACGCTGAGATGTTCGAACTGGTTCGGGTCGGTGAGGAAAATCTCATTGGCGAACTTATTAAGCTTGAAACCGACTGCGCCGTCATTCAGGTCTATGAAGACACAACGGGAATCGCTCCTTTTGATACTGTTTATGGGGCGAGGATGCAGCTTTCTGTGGAACTGGGCCCGGGGATGATCGGCACCATTTATGATGGCATCCAGAGACCTCTTGAAGTTATCCGGGAAACATCCGACATTTATATCAAGCGGGGAATAACCATTCCGTCGTTGGACAGAGAGAAGAAGTGGCATTTCGTTCCCTCGGTGAAGCAGGGCCAGCAGGTTCTGGGCGGGGCTGTGCTCGGCACTGTCCAGGAGACGGAGAATGTCCTCCACAAGATCCTCGTCCCGCCCAATGATAAAGGCGTTCTTGATTCAGTTATGCCGGAAGGGGACTATACCGTAGAAGACGTAATTGCAGTGCTGAGAACGGGCGATTCGGAAACGAAAGACCTCTTTCTTATGCACAGGTGGCCCATACGGCGTCAGCGGCCTACGGCGAGTCGTCTTGCTCTGGATATCCCGCTCATTACAGGGCAGCGGGTTATTGATACGCTTTTTCCCGTGGCCAAGGGAGGGACTGTGTCGATTCCCGGCGGGTTCGGCACGGGAAAGACGATGACACAGCAGGCAGTGGCAAAATGGTGTGATGCCGATATTATCGTGTATATTGGCTGCGGTGAGAGAGGCAACGAGATTACAGATGTACTTACGGAATTTCCCAAATTGATTGATCCGCGAACCGGCCGGTCTCTTATGGAACGGACCATACTTATTGCCAACACATCTAACATGCCGGTTTCGGCACGGGAAGCGAGTATCTATACCGGGATAACAATGGCCGAGTATTTCCGAGATCAGGGTATGCACGTTGCAGTTATGGCCGATTCGACATCGCGGTGGGCCGAAGCACTTCGAGAACTCTCAGGCCGTATGGAAGAGATGCCTGCTGAGGAGGGATTTCCTGCCTACCTGCCCACAAAAATAGCGGAATTCTATGAACGTGCCGGCTCGATGGAGGCATTGAACGGCGAATGCGGCTCTGTTACGATAATTGGTGCTGTATCTCCGCCAGGAGGCGATTTTTCGGAGCCTGTGACCCAGCATACAAAACGGTTTATACGTTGCTTCTGGGCCCTTGACCGGCATCTTGCCAACGCCCGGCACTATCCGGCCATCTCATGGCTTGACAGTTACAGCGAATATCTCAGTGACATGTCTTCATGGTGGGATCAGCACGTCAGCTCAGAATGGCTTGCCGACCGAACAGAAATAATGGATCTGCTCCACAGGGAAGTGCGTCTTCAGCAGGTGGTGAAACTGGTTGGCCCGGATGCTTTACCTGATACTCAGCGATTCGTCCTGGAAGTATGCACATTATTCAAGAACGCTTTTTTGCAGCAGAATGCCTACGATAAAATCGACACATTCTCCATTGTCCAGAAACAGGCAAAAATGCTGCACATTATTGTCACTTACTGGAAGCGCGGCAGTGAGGCAATAAAAAATGGCTCAACGCTCGTTAAGTTGCGAAAAATGAAAGTGTATCAGGATATAATAAAAATGAAATTTTCCATACCCAACGAAGATCTTTCCGGCCTCGACAAGATTCAGGCCCGCCTGGAGCGTTCGATGGATCAACTGGAGGCTTTGCATGCCTGAGAAAAAAGCAAAACATCTCTTGTCCGGACGCGAGTATATCGGCGTCGACAAAATTGACGGCCCTCTCATTTTTGTCAGCAAGACACACCCTGTGGGCTATAGAGAGCTTGTCGAGTGTATCGATAGGCAGGGTCATGTACGAATGGGAATCGTGTTGGAGTCGTCGATCGATGTTGTTGTCGTACAGACATTTGAAGGTACTTCCGGCCTTACTCTTCCAGGCACGCGGATACGGTTTTCCGGAGAACCGCTTACCATTTCTGTTTCAAAAGACATGCTGGGACGGGTATTCAACGGTTTAGGCCATCCCATCGATGGCGGGCCGCCGCAGCGAAGCGACATAGAGCTGGATGTCAACGGAATGGCAATCAATCCGACCGCGCGACAATATCCCAGGGATTTCATACAGACTGGTATTTCCGTAATTGATGGAATGAACACTCTTATCAGAGGTCAGAAACTTCCCATTTTTTCAGGCAATGGCCTGCCGCACAATGAACTCGCGGCCCAGATCGCACGGCAGGCGAAGATACGTGGGACAGATACCGAATTTGCCGTCGTCTTTGCCGCAATGGGGGTCAAGCACGATGTGGCCAGGTTTTTCACACGGTCCTTCGAGGAGAGCGGCGTACTGGAGAATGTCGCGCTGTTTCTGTCCCTTGCGGATGATCCTTCCATTGAGCGGCTGATTACGCCGAGAACCGCCTTGACTCTCGCGGAGCATTTGGCGTTCAGCGAGGATATGCATGTTCTGGTTATCATGACCGACATGACCAATTATTGTGAGTCGCTTCGTGAGATATCCACCATTCGCGGCGAGATACCTTCGCGCAAGGGGTATCCGGGATATCTCTATTCAGACCTTGCCGAACTGTACGAACGCTCGGGAATGATCAAAGGGTATAAGGGCTCAATTACCTCGCTGCCCATTCTGACGATGCCGAATGACGATATATCGCATCCGGTGCCCGATCTCTCAGGCTATATCACCGAAGGACAGATCGTTTTCGAAAGGGAGATGGATGGAAGGGGGATATACCCGCCGGTTGCAGGACTGCCGTCTCTTTCCCGATTGATGAAGGACGGTATTGGCGAGGGCATGACCAGAGAGGACCATCCCCACCTTGCCAGCCAGCTCTTCGCCGCATACAGCTACGTGAAGGATGTGCGCAATCTTGCATCAGTTATCGGAGAGGAGGAACTGACGCCTCTGGACCACAATTATCTCGAGTTCGGAAGGGAGTTTGAGCAGAAGTTTGTTTCCCAGCGCAAGGATGAGAACAGAACAATCGAACAGACCCTGGACCTCGGGTGGGAAGTTCTGAGTAGACTGCCTGTCGAAGAGCTGCACAGGATTACCGATGAAGAAATAGAGAAATTCTATGGGAAATAGCAGGTATCGATAATGGCACAACTGAATTACGCACCGACGAAAACAAACTTGCTCCGACTCAGGAGCGATCTGAAGTTTGCGCAGCAGGGCTATGAGCTTCTGGACCAGAAGAGGAATATCCTGATTATAGAGTTGCTGGCGATGGTGGACCAGGCTACGGATTTTCAGCGGCGGGTCGAAAATGCGCTTGCAAAGGCGTACGAAGCCCTGGAAGAGACTGTTTTTGATATGGGAAAACTCAAAGTGCAGTATCTGACCGGAGCTGTCAATATGTCCACGGAGATTACCATTCGTTCCAGAAGGGTCATGGGTGTGAGCCTTCCCGTAATCGAGACGGAATTCAGGGAGCACTCGCCTTACTACAGCCCCATGGGAACCAGTTTTTGGGTTGACAGTTCGTTAAGCTTTTTTAAAGAAGCACTCAAACTGCTCGGAAAGCTCGCTGAGCTGAAAATATCGGTGTTGCGGCTTGCCAATGAAGTAAAAAGGACCATCAGGAAGGTCAATGCTCTTGAGAAGATAGCGATCCCCAATCTGAATGAGACGGTTCATTACATTCAAAGCCGGCTCGAGGAGAATGAACGGGACATGTTCGTTCTTATGAAAATGGTCAAGGAGAACCTCGAGAGAAAAAGGCAAAAGACTATGGAGAAGAATCGTGAGTAAGCCCATAAGAAAAATAATGGTTTATATTGACGGGACTGAACAGTCCGTCACTGCCGCTCAGTATGCAATATGTCTTGCTGCGTTCTCCGGCGCCGAACTGCTCGCTCAGTATGTCGTCAACACAAGGGCGGTGGAAGAACTTTTGAAGGCGAGGATATTCCTGAAGGATGAGCAGGTTGAATACGAACGCGATATGGAGGCCGACGCGGAGAGGTATCTTGACTACGTCAATGAGCTTGCCGCCAGAAAGGGGCTGTCAATCACCAAGAAGCGCAGCAAGGGCAGTGTCCACAAGGAAATAGTCGATTCTGTGGGTGAGAATGAGATTGACCTTCTCGTCATCGGGGAACTCTCTCGCATTGGCAGCAGAAGGGACGAGTTTTATGATGAGAGTGAACGGGCGATGCGTGCCGTTCCCTGCTCTGTTTTAATCGTGAAAGACGAGGAGGCGGTTTGGGAGATGTATGAATCATTAGCATGATATGCAAATTGAAGAATGTATTCATGCGCGAAAATTCAGGAGAAGTATGTTATGACATTAGTTGAGCTGGTTTCAGAGAAAATAGTGAAAATACCACTGGAGTCGAAAGACAAGCCAGATGTTCTGCGCGAGCTAGTCCAGATATTGAAAGACGCCGGCGAAATCGATGATTTTGATGGTGCCCTCGAGGCGGTGCAGGAGCGTGAAGATAAGCAGAGCACCGGGCTGGAACAGGGCATTGCCGTGCCGCATTGTAAGACTGCCGCCGTTTCCCGCCTGAAACTTGCCATCGGCATAGCTCCTCAAGGTGTCGATTTTGATTCCATGGACGGCAAGCCGTCGAAGCTGTTCTTCCTCTTGCTGGCCCCACCCGATCAGTCCGGTCCTCACGTGCAGGCACTTGCAGAAATAGCAAAACTGGCTCGTTCGCAGGTTTCTTGCAGAGCTCTGGTCAATGCGGAAAACGCCCGGGAAGTTGTGGAATTCATGAAGGGGGAATGACGATAAGACCCGTGTCGGCAATCCTGCTGCTTCAGTTTTCAAATCTGGGCCGGCAGGGCTCCTCTCAAAAGTGGGCAAAACGGTACTGATAATTCTCATTTTTGAGAACGGCTCTCGTGGCCATGCAATCCCTTTTATGCCTCGTTCGGACGTAAGCTTCGTTTGGTGAGCACCTTACATTATAGGTTGTACCCTGGGGGGGATTGGCACACCTTTTGCACCGTAAGCCTCGTGTATGTCTGTCACAATAGCGATGGCTGTGCGGCTCAAGGTGCCAAACGGCGGGCATCGGATTAGGAAGTGGCGAAATTGAAAGAGTTACTCGGCCGCTACGGCGGCCTGTTTTTCGAAAAGAGGTGACCTTCTCGCAGATGGGAGATTTTGTGCTGTCGCCGAGAGCTGTGAGATGTGATCGCGTTGGGGGAGTTGTCGCTCTGGCTCTGTTGTTGCTCCTGGGGCAGATATCAACCGGAGGAGAGGCTCGTGTGAGTAATAAGTTAGAACCAGCTAAGAACCCCCATGGAGATGCGCAGTCGTGCTCGGCCTGTCATACATCTGCGGTCGGCGGCCGAAATACTCTGCGCTTCGACGGGAACGTTTCGCGCTTGTGCCAGTCGTGTCACGACGGGCGGCTCGCCAGTCGAGAGGTCCACCCCGTGGATATCGCACCAAGCGCCTCGATTTCACAGAAAATTCCGTTCGATTTCCCGTTTGAAAACGGAATGCTCACCTGTTTGAGCTGCCATGACGTCGCCTCGCGCTGCACGGCCCCGGGGGCTGGCGTGCCCGACCGATATTTCCTGCGTGGAGATCGTGTGCCGGAACCCCTTGCGTTCTGCTCGAACTGCCACGTGCAGGAAGACTACCAGCCCTTCAACGCTCACGACCAGTTCCAGGTTGGCGAGGCAAAGCCGGATGCGTGCCTCTGGTGCCACGTCAGCGCCCCGGACATAAGCTCTCGTCTCAAGGAGGGTGCTTCGTATGAATTGCGCGGCGGCGTGTCCGAGGTGTGTGGCAACTGCCACCGGATGGCAAAGGGGCACCCTACAGAGAACGCGCACATGTATGCCACCCCCTCCGAAGAGATGATGTGGTACATGTCGGCCTACGAGATGCGAGACCGGATGAATATGCCGCTTAAGCAGCTCCTGGAATATGTGCGAGCCGCCAGGCGAACCGTCCGCTCAATCCCTTTCGATGAGAGCGGTAGAATCACGTGCAGCAGTTGTCACAATCCGCATGAAAAGGGGCTTCTGCCGAATTGGAATCCGCGTTCTTTCGGCGCCGAGCCCAGGAAATCTGTAAACCATCGACTTCGAGTCAGTGGAGGCATTAGCTGCAGAGCGTGTCACCAGAAATGAGGTACCCCATGAGGCAATTTGCGGGCACCGATTGCGGTGCCACCCTAATCTTGAGTATCTTGAGCCGACGATTAGCGCTTGGCTTGCTTGTATTCGGATTGACCATGGCGATCTCACAGGAGCTTCATGCCATGGACGCCGACAACTGCCTGATGTGTCACCGCTTCCGAGGCCTTGCCCGCGTGGACAAGGACGGTGATTATCGCTTGTTTTACGTCGATGAAACACTCTTCGGAAGGGGCCCTCACGCACGTGTCAGTTGCAAAGGCTGCCACGCGGACATCGAAAAGATTCCCCACGATAATGCCAAGCCTGTGGATTGCCTGCGCAGTTGCCATATCGATGAACCGACCCGCGAGATTATTTTCACGCACGCAAGAGTACACGAGACTCTTTCCGAGAGTGTTCATGCGCCTGCAAAAGACAGCAACACGCAGGCAGATTTTCCGGGAGATTACCCCAAGTGCAAGGACTGCCACGACATACCGCTTTTCCGTCCCGTATCTATTTTCAAGAAGATGCGAGCCGGTGTTTCCGAGCGGGCTCTGAGCCGCTGTACCTTGTGTCACACCGACGAGAATTTTGTTCGCTATTTCTACTCCCACGTCACAACCCGTCTGCATAAGGCCCGCGACTCTCGTGAAGTGATCGCTATATGTGCAAGCTGCCACGCCGATCCCGATTTCGCACGGCGTCACGGGCTCTCGGACGTCGTCTCAAGTTACTTTGAGACCTACCACGGCAAGGCCGTCCTCCTCGGTTCGACTCTTGCCCCGGACTGCCTGGACTGTCACGCCAGGGCCGGCAGCGTGCACGAAATGCGTTCCAAGGCCGACCCACTATCCTCCGTTCACCCGGAAAACCGTCCTTCGACATGCGGCATGGAGGACTGCCACAGTTCCGCCAAGCCGGCTCTTGCGTCCTTTGACGTTCACGCCAATCGTGATCTTCGAACGCACGCCCTGGAGTTCGGAGTCGGGCTGTTCTTCGTGGTTGCGACTCTTGGCATTCTTCTGCCGATTCTGACTCTCAACGTGCTCGGCCTGATTCGAGAACTTTTCCCGAGTCACCAGGCAGAGGAGGAAGTCGAGCGTCTCACCGAGCTTGCGAAGAAGAAAGCGGCTGCCGAGGGCGGGATTATGCGTTTTACACTTTCGCTGCGGATACAACATGCTTTCCTTGTTATTGTATTCCTGGTCCTCTGTTTGACGGGATTTCCCATGAAATTCTCGGAGGCGCCCTGGGCGCCGGTGATCTACGACCTCTTCGGCGGAATTAACGGTGCTCCAATCGTCCATCGCGTTGCAGGTGTTGCCCTGCTGGTCGGTTTTGCTCTGCACGTGATTCTGATTCTTGTAAACGTGGGCTGTTCAATGAAAGCCAGAGGTTTGCGAGGCATTCGGGCCTGGGTTAAGGAGATTCTTGCTCTTCCCATGATTCCCAAGTGGCGCGATTTGACCGATTTGATCACGTGGACGAAATACGCTTGCTTCCTCAGCCCGAAGCGGCCCAACTATGGGCACTTCTCCTGGAAGGAAAAGCTGGAGTATCTGGGACTCTTTTGGGGTATTCCGCTGCTGGGTGTTACGGGTGTCCTGCTCTGGGCCGAGAGTATATCCAGTCACATACTGCCGGGCTGGGCACTCAACGTTGCATATCTGGCCCACACGTACGAATCTCTTTTGGCGGTGGCGCATATCGCGCTGGTACATATTCCAGGTGTTCTCGGTAGACCCGGATTGTCGCCGCTTTCCGGTATGGTGCTAAACGGCAAGATATCACCTCACGTGCTGGCTGAAGAGCACGGAGGCGAGATAAGCGGTTTGCTTGCGGCAGAGGAGGTGAAGTCATGAGTCATACATCGAGCCTTTCGAAACGATGCCTGCTTTTCCTTTACGTCGGGTTCTGGAGCATCGTGCTCGTCTCGGCGGCCGCATGGTTGACCATGTTCCTCGTTGGTACTCTGGGCGACCCTCTTGCAGGCAAGAGTGCGCATCCTGCCGATATGAAGGTTTTCGACAGTATTCTGGCGCTAACTGAAAAGAAGGTGGTGCGGTACCTCGGGGAGTGGGAATTCCTCGAGCCGAAGCTGCCCGGCCATTTCCACCACATAGGCCGGTGGTACCGCGCGGATAAGCAGAATTTCTGTATCAAGTGCCACGGACAGACTCCCCACTCGAGGAGTCCTCAACTGCGTGCCTTTCTCAACATGCATAACCTCTTCATTTCGTGCCAGGTCTGCCACGTGCGCGAAAGAGCTGACGTTGCTCCCACTCGTTTCGGCTGGGCCGACATTACCGATGGAAAATTGAGTTCGAGCCCTAATATGCTCGAACACCCCTGGGGAGAGTATGACGCGAAGATTGTCCCGCTGCAGGGTCCGGAAGATAAGCTGGAGCCGGTGAATCTAAAAGAAGAAGAGGATTTCGCGGAAGAGTACCTAAAACGCAGGGACAGCCTGGGCGATCAACAAAAGGTTATCGCGAACAAGCTCATTCACAGACGCTGTGTTGAGACTCCCGTACACTGCAGCGACTGTCACGATTCGAAGAACACGTTCCTTCCTTACACCGCCCTTGGATATTCCTCGGAGCGAGCGGACTTCCTTGTGAGCACTGAGGTAGCTGATTTGATCCGGCGCTATGAGACGTTTCATATGCCGAACCTTCTTCAGCCCCAGGAGCAACAGGTGCAAGGTACCGAAGAGGAAAAGCCGTGAGGTTGAGGTTTCACTCTCCCAAAGCCGTGGCACGAAGGCTGGCAAGCGGAGCACTGACGCTTTTCTCAGGAAAACGCCGGATTGGCTCAGCCGGGTTGTCTATGGCACTTGGACTGGCCGCACTCGTCTGCGCGGCCCAAAATGGACCTGAGCCTAAGGACGATGTGCGGGCAATCAGGACGCATAACAAGAGCGTGCTTGTTGGTCCGGAGGGTGAGCCTTTCGATATGCCCAGCGACGCAGCCGTGGGCACCGATGGTGTCCTGTATGTCCTCGATGGAGTCAACCACTGCGTGGCTGCCTACGATGCGGAGGGAAAATTCCGGTTCCGGTTCGGTGGACGCGGCAGTGGACCCGGTCAACTTCTTTTCCCGCTTGGGATCGCGACCGCACCGGACGGGAAAGTCTATGTCGCCGATTCAGGAAACCACCGTTTCGGCGTATTCGCCGGGGATGGAACGCCGTTAGAGGCGGTCTTGTTGCCGGTTCCGGTTTCAGGTACGCCCCCCGATCCGACGGATGTGGTCATAGACCCGATTCGGGAGCGGCTCTATGTTACCGACAACGATAACCACCGCCTGCTTGTCTATAGCCTCGCCACTCGTAAGTTTGAGTCGGTCTGGGGCGGTCCCGGCCAGGGGCAGCGGCAGTTCCGCTTTCCATTTCTAATCGATATTTCTCCGGATGGTTACGTATTTGTGGCCGAGCCAATCAACACCCGAGTTCAGGTCCTGAACCCCAACGGCAAATTCGTTAAGTTCATCGGTGCTTGGGGGGTCAAGCCCGGGCAGCTATTCCGGCCCAAGGGTGTGGCGATCTTTGGCGATAGAGTCTTCGTGACCGACAGTTATCTGGGCAGTGTTCAGGTTTTCGATTTGAGCGGAGGCTTTCTCGGCGTGCTGGCCGACGAGACCGGAGTGCCGATGAGGTTCATTACTCCCACAGGAATAACGGTGGACCCGAAACGCAGGAGCCTCTACGTTGTCGAGCTGAAGGCCAATCGCGTCTGCCGGGTGGACCTGGAGTGACCTTCAATGCCCAGGACGAAGCTCTTATCGGGACACGCACGATTTGCCGGGGCTTGGCCCCAGGGACTATTGCTGCTTCTGGCGCTGGGAGCAGGTTCTCTTGTTCTTGGCCGGGAGGTCATGCCGAATTCGAGCAGGGAGTGCGCGATCTGCCACATCCGATGGGTTCGGGCCTTCGAGCGAAACGGTACGCAGGGCGACCGCATGGAGGACGTTCTCGAACGTCAGGCCGGCAGCGGAGATATGTGCTTGTCCTGCCACGACGGTTCTGTGGTTGATTCGCGCTTCAAGGTCTGGTCAACCCGCCATCACACCACCGATTCGGTACCCTCTGCGGCGGTCAGAATTCCGACGGAAACATTTCCACTCGATTCCAAGGGTCGTATGACGTGCGCCACATGCCATACTGCGCACGCCGTACCGGACAGTTCCGATCTGAAGACCGTCATTTTTCTCCGCAAGCCGAATGTCGATTCATCAATCTGTCTGGCCTGCCACCCGGAGCATGCGCAGAAAAACGACTTCCAGCACCCTCTGGGAGAAGCAGACTTCGCGATACCGCAGGAAATACTGGCCGCCGGCGGCAAGACTTCAGCCGACGGCCGGACGGTAATCTGCCAAACCTGCCACGAACCGCACGGGGCAAGAAACGCATGGATGCTGGTTCTTCCCCCGTCAAAGCTTTGCATCGCCTGCCACACCGACAAGAGCCCTGAGACCGCTCCTCCTGCCGGCGCTCCGGTGCACCGTATCGGCCATGCGTATCCCGGTTTTGAGCCGCCGGTCGATCTGTTGGATGAGAGGGCCACCTTTGGCTCGGACGGTGAGCTGTCGTGTCTATCCTGTCACCGCCTCCACGAGGCTTCCGGGGCCAAGCCTCTGCTGATTCGCAAGAACGAAGACAGCTCGCTCTGTCTGGACTGTCACAAGAAGGAAAGAGCGATTCTCGAATCCCGTCACGATCTACGCTTCAGCTCTCCGGAGACCAGAAATGCCGGCGGCCAGACCGCATCGCAATCCGGTCCCTGCGGCGCCTGCCACCGCATCCACGGCTGGGCACGGGACGTTCCGGAAACGAACCGGCCCCACAGTTCCGGATGCATGGAGTGTCATCAGTCCGGCGGGCCGGGGAATGTCAATCGGCCCTATTTTGACGCACACACCGTGGGAAATCCTGTGCCGGAAAACATGCCTGAGCAACTGCCTCTGGATGAAGCCACCGGGAGCATTGGCTGCTTGACCTGCCACGATCCGCATAGTCCCCGCTCCTCGGAAGCCGAGGCTGTGGACCAAGGAGAATCTCGTATTCACGAACCGCGTTCGTTCTTGCGACAAGATGGCTCCCATCTATGTGTTCTCTGTCACGACAAGCTCACGGATCTGCCCGGCCAGCCGCACGATCCCAACGCGTTTGCCCCGGAGGTTCGTGATATGCTCGCCGTGCATCCTTCCGTCGGGCCCTGCCGGGTCTGTCACACGACCCACAATGCCCAGGGGCCTCACCTATGGGCTCACAAACCGGCGACCACCGCGGGTCAAATCGCCGATCTCTGCGGTTCCTGTCACGAGGGCAGGATGGGCGCACAAGGTTCCGTGCACGACCCCGGAGCGGGCGAGTGGGCTCAGGAGCTTGGCTTTGTCTCCAAAGGCTCATGCATCGACTGCCACCCGGTCCACGATCCGAATGAGGAGGGAGGCATCTGGGGTGCTATTCCGGGTCAGGCTGTTCTGCCGCAGTCTTGCGAAACCTGCCACCGAGAAGGTGCGCCGGGCAAAGCCATGGAAACGGCACACATGGGAAAGACGCTCGGTATCGAGCTGGACAATCTACCGGACAACATGGAACTGGGGTCCGACAGGAAGATTGTGTGTACTACGTGTCACGATATCCACCAGAAAGAGCAAACCTCGAAATTACTCGTAGCTCCGATTCCCGACCTATGCGGAATTTGTCACGAGGGCAAGCTGGGCATACAATACTCCGTGCACGACACAGGGATAGCCGACTGGGCAAAGGAACTTGGCTTAGTCTCCGGGGGTTTCTGCAT
>JBDREF010000203.1:0-6457 GCA_043820045.1 Planctomycetota bacterium
GGAGGCGAAGAATACACCGGTCAGCAGCGTCAAGAGCATGTTAGGCCATCTGATCGGCGCCGCCGGCGCCGCCGAGCTGATTACCTGCGTCCTTGCAATCCGGGACAACATCATCCCGCCGACAATGAATCTGAACGACCCGGATCCTCAACTGGACCTGGACTACGTACCCAACGAGCCGCGCAAAACGCCGGTCAACGTCGCCATGAACGAGTCCTTCGGTTTCGGCGGACAGAATAATGTGGTGATCGTCAAGAAGTACGCATAGCCGTTCGCCTTCCAATGTTTGGCCCCCCAGCGCGGCTATGTATCCACCTGGAGAACCTATTTGAAAGGTCCCATAGTGACGGTTGAGATTGCCGCGCGATTCTGCGAATCGCTCGCAATGACACGAGAGTGAGCCTTCTGTCATTGCGAGGAGCGAAGCGACGAAGCAATCTCACGTTTCTTGACGGCCCCCGACGCGTATCGTAAATTTCAATTGACGTCCGCTGCTCCGCAAGCTACACTTCTTGCCATGATTGATATTAAGCAAATACGAGAGAATCGCGATAAGTTCATAGCTGCGTGCAAGGCTAAGCGATTCGATGTGGATGTCAATGGGCTGTTAGAGTTGGACGCTCGCATCCAGGAAAACAAGAAGAAATTGCAGGATATCGCCACCGAAAAGAACCGCCTGGGCAAATCAATACCTACGCTATCTGAAAGCGACAGGAAAGACGCGATAGGTAAGCTGAGCATACACAAGAGAAATGAAGCAAGAGTCGAAGAGGAAATCAAGGACCTCCAGCCGCAATTGGACGAGCTGATGCAGCAGGTGCCGCAGCCGGCGGATGACGATGTCCCGCTCGGGGCCGACGACACGGAAAACGTCGAGATAAGAAAAGAGGGGCAAGTGCGCCAGTTTGATTTCGAGCCTAAAGACCACGTCCAGTTGGGCGTGGCGCTCGGTATGATTGACATCGAACGCGGCGTGAAATTGGCCGGCAGCAGAAACTACTTTCTAAAAGGCGACGGCGCAATGCTGCACTGGGCGGTCCTGCGGTTCGCGATAGACCTTATGGCAGGCAGAGGCTACGTCCCCATGTCGGTGCCGCTCTTGATGAAGGACGAGGCGATGCGAGGCACCGGCTATTACCCCGGCTCCGAAGAGCAGACCTACCGGATGGAAAAGGACCAGCTCAACTTAGCCGGCACCGCCGAGGTCCCGCTGACCGCGTATCGTATGGGCGAGATACTGGACGCCGGAGAGTTGCCTCTGAAATATGTCGCGTTGTCGAGCTGCTTTCGGCGCGAAGCCGGCGCCGCGGGCAAAGACACCTACGGCCTGTACAGGATCCACCAGTTCGACAAGGTCGAGCAGGTAGTCGTCTGCGAGAACAGCGCCGAGGCGAGCAATAGATTCCACGAGGAAATCCTGTCCAACGCCGAGGCCGTAATGCAGGCGCTCGGGCTGCCCTACCGCGTCGTGAACGTTTGCTCCGGCGACCTCGGCAGAGGACAGGCCAAGAAATTCGACATAGAGGCCTGGATGCCGTCGCGCGGCAATTACTGCGAGACCCACAGCGCGAGCAAGTTTTACGAATTCCAGGCCCGAAGAATGAACCTTCGCTACAAAGACCCTGAAACGAAAAAGAACGTTTTCTGCCACACGCTCAACAACACGGTGATTGCCTCGCCGAGAGTGCTGATACCCATAATGGAACTATACCAGAATTCGGACGGTTCGATAACGGTGCCCGAAGTTCTGCGCCCGTACATGAACGGCAAAGAACAAATCGCCGCGTCCTGACAATTTAGGAATCTGATTATGACCAGAGAAGAAGTCCTCGAATTCGTGACGAAGAACCCGGTATTCAATCTTGCCACGGTTGACGGCGGAAAGCCACACGTTCGTTCCATGATGCTGTATAAGGCCGGTGAGAACGGAATCATCTTTACTACCGGTCGGGACAAGGACGTCAACAAGCAGTTGAATGCCAACCCGGCGGTCGAGATGTGCTTTTACAGCAGCGATGAAAACCGCCAGGTGAGAATCGAAGGGGCCGTGCAGATGATCGACGACCTGGAGCTGAAAAAGCAGATTGTCGAGGACTTCCCCTTCCTCAAACCCTGGGTCGAGGCCGCAGGCTACGAGATTATGGTTGTTTACAGCCTCAAAAACGGCAAGGCCGTCACCTGGACGATGGAAACGAACCAGGGGCCGAAAAACTACATCCAGCTTTGACGAGCCCCCGCTTGCGGCGAGTTGGGTTCTACCACGTTGCCGACTTCAACCGAGAGATTGTTCCGATTCTTGCAGCTAAGCGGCCAATCCGTCCGATTAGCCGTCTTGGGGTCGATGCGGGATGGTATTCAATAGACATGCTCGTCACTTCGTACAGAGGAGGGTTGACAACTTACTCAGGCTGCCGGCTCTTTAAGGAATCTGAGCGTTTCTTCCCGAGGCAGCCACAATTAGCATTCCAACTGTTCGTTTCAAGGTCGTTTCTTACAGATACAGCTTGAAAGAGCTTACATTTTGAGCAAGGATTTGGTATCATATTGGAGTAAGGCCCCGTTGCGTTGCTGAGGGACAGCTCTATTTGGAGATTTATGGGCTGTCTGATAGGTAAAATGGGTAAGACTTCAGAGTGGGTGATTGAATAGAAAGAGTATGTTTCATATTAGTGACTGTTCTGCTGCTGGGGCAAATGGCGGCTGGAGCCGACGTCACCTCGCCGGGCGACACTGTCCGTGGTGTTCCAAACGATGGCGATTGGCCTGCCAATGAAGCACCTTCCCTGGCAATCGATGATGACGCCAGGACCAAGTATCTGCATTTCAAAGGAGATTTTAGTCCCGACGTCGGTCCCACTGGTTTCCAGGTTACAACATCCGGCGGCGCTAGTGTCGTTACCGGCTTGACTTTCACAACAGCCAATGACGCTCCCGGTCGAGATCCGATTGCCTTTGAACTTTCCGGTTCTAATCAGAGCATAAACGGGCCGTACACGTTGATTGCCAGTGGCAATATCGTCGATTTCATGCAAGGGACGGCGTGGCCGCGGTTTACCACGAACACAACCCCGATTACGTTCCACAATGAGACGGCATACGTTCACTATCAGCTCTTATTCACTGCTATTCGAGGCCCGGTAGGCGGATCCGTGAATAGTATGCAGATTGCCGAAGTTGAACTATTGGGAAGCCCGGCCGGTGGATTGCCTCCCGAAGTTGATGCTGGTGATGATCAGATAATCCCCTGGAAGGGCGCTGGGAACACCATCGCATCGCTATATCCTGCCATTTACGATGATGATCCGTGCAACATAGGCCAGACCAATCCGGATTATTTGACAATTCTCTGGTCATCTCTGGGCCAATCGAGTGTGGATTTTATGGGTACCCAGACAAAACCCAATGCACAGGTCTCATTTCCCCAGCCCGGTGTCTATGAGTTACAGCTTCAGGTCTGGGACGAACATGGTCAAGAGGGCAATGATTTCCTGACCATAACTGTTGTTGAACCGGATTGTCCGCCAAGTGATTTGTCCGGGGACTGCAAAGTCAATTATGCTGACCTGGCGGTTTTTGCAGAGCAATGGCTGCACCCTCCAGGCTGCTTGGGCGATCCTCCTGGATGTGCCGATCTGGCCGGCAATGATGGTGTCAACCTGATTGATTTTGCTCTCCTGGCAGAAGACTGGCAAGAGGACTGGACCGGTTCCCTTCGGATAATTATCTCTCCGGCGCAAGCCGTTTCCGCCGGCGCCAGGTGGCGGCTGGATGGCGGCTCCTGGCAGGACAGCGGTGACGTAGTGAAGGACCTTCTCCCGGGGACTCATACGGTGGAGTTTAGTATTGTAGGCGGCTGGATCAGACCCTCAAGTAAGGTAGTCCGGATTCATAGCAATCAGATGACTACCGATAGCGGGACGTATGCTCAACTTCCGGATTCTCCTCTGCTGATTAACGAAATTATGGCGGTCAACAACGGTACATATCCGACTAAAATCGAAGGCAGGGAAGTCTTCTCGGACTGGATTGAGATTCATAATGCCGGTTCGGAATCGATAAATCTAAGAGGCTGGAGTCTTACGGATAAAGATGATGAATTGGCGAAGTGGCCTTTTCCCGGCGTGTCGCTGGAACCCGGAGGCTACCTCGTTGTATATGCCTCGGGCATCGAAGAAGCCGACCACCCTGAGAACTATCCGTATCAGGACGATTACGGCCGCTATCACACCAACTTCAAACTGGATTCAGACGGAGAATATCTGGCTCTGGTGAGTCCGAATGGCCAAATTGCGCACGACTATAGAGAATACAGGTACGGCAAGAACAAATACGGTTATCCGGTACAGGAGCAGGACATATCCTACGGTTTCTATGCGAATGAAAAGCAGTTCTTTACCAGTCCCACACCAGGCAAGGCCAATACCCGGGGATTCTCCGGCATTTCTGAACGCCCGCTGTTTTCCCATCCGGGCGGGACGTTTGTGAATTCCTTTTCCCTTGTACTAACAGCCTCTTCTGCCGGTGCCAACATCCGCTATACTCTCGATGGAACCGAGCCAACTGAAACATCAAGACGATATGTGGGTCCTGTCTTAGTCAGCAATACCGTCGAGGTACAGGCCCGTGCATACGAGGCCGGAAAGGCGCCAAGCCCTGTGGTAAGCCATTCTTACATTGCGCTGGCTAATGATGTTCGCAGCTTCAGCTCCAACCTGCCGATAGTTATAGTTGACACGAATCGCCAGAATATAATCTATGGAGTTTACAAAAGGGTCTCTTCTGTTTTCATTGACACCGATGTGGATGGCCGCTCGCACATTACCGGTCCGGCTGATTTTGCCGGGCGAGGCGGGATCAAGACTCGCGGCAGAAGTACGGCCGGGGCGCCCAAGCATTCGTACGGTTTCGAAGTATGGGATGAAGATAATCAGGATAGAGATGTTTCAATTTTCGGCTTACCCGCCGAATCCGATTGGATATTATATGCTCCTTACAACTTTGATCGAGCGATTATTAACAATGCCTTCATGTTTGAATTGAGTAATCGGATCGGAAGGTATGCGGTTCGCACCCGATTTGTCGAGATGTACCTTAACACAGGCGGCGGCAAGGTATCATCGGATGACTATGTCGGCATCTATATATTTATGGAAAAAATCAAGCGAGGCGATGAACGCGTCAATGTGGAGAAGCTCGATCCGTGGGACAGCATTGAGCCTGGAATCACAGGTGGGTACATGCTCAAGATCGACAGGCCTGACTCAGGGGACTCAGGTTTTCGTACTTCCAGAGGAAACCCAACGTACGGCGACGGGACGATGTGTTATGTGGACCCAACAGAGGATGAAATCACTGCGGCGCAGTCAGCATGGATCAGAAGCTATCTGGATGATTTTGAAAATGCTCTCTACGGGGCAAGGTTTACGGATCCCCAGAGTGGCTATGCTCGATTTATCGATGCAGGTTCATTCATAGACCATAACCTGCTCAATATGCTCGCGATGAATGTGGACGCCCTTCGTCTGAGTACCCACCTTCACAAATCACGTAACGGCAAACTCGAAATGGGACCGATCTGGGACTTTGATCGCTCTCTCGATTCTACCGATGGCCGTGACGATAATCCGGAGAGTTGGCACGGAACCGGAGATGGGACCGATTATCTGAATTACATCTGGTGGGACCGGCTTTTCGATGACCCTGATTTCTGGCAGAAGTATATCGACCGCTGGTTTGAATTGAGGCAAGGACCCTTTAGCACAGAAAATATCAACACCCTCATAGACTCGATGGCCGACGAGCTGAAGGAGGCGCAAGTCCGCAACTTCAACAGATGGCCCAACGCCGCGCCGCGTTTTGGCAGCTTTCAGGGGGAGATAGACCATCTTAAGAATTGGCTGGCAAGGCGAACCTCCTGGGTCGATACCCAGCTTGCAGGCCCCCTGCCGTGAGTTCCATCCGGGCGTGAAAATCAGTCCTGAACTTTGACCCGACAGACCTTGACCTGGCCCAACTCGACTCCGGAGAAACACCAATGATTTGCCGAAAGACGGATATTTCTTGACAATATAAGACGAGTTTCGTATTCGGTGTGTTGCGCGAGAAACCGGAGGGCTGTGTGCCCTGCGGGTCTTTTCGATGGCTTGAGAAATATGGAAATCTTCGAAGTCAACAAGCTGAGGAAGGAATACGGCACATTGGTGGCCGTCAACGATGTCAGCTTTTCCTTAGGCAAAGGGCAGGTGCTCGGCCTGATAGGCCCGAACGGAGCGGGAAAGACTACGCTTCTTAGAATGCTCGCTACGGTGCTGCGGCCGACGAGCGGCTCGGTCCGAATCTTAGGCCACGACTCGGCAAAGCAGTACCTCGACATTCGCAAGCACCTGGGCTATCTGCCGGATTTTTTCAATCTCTACAATGACCTGACCCTCCGGGAGTGCCTGGAGTTCTTTGCCAA
>JBDREF010000204.1:0-3949 GCA_043820045.1 Planctomycetota bacterium
GCAACCGGAGCCAACTCCTTCGGGAATTGATTTATTCGGCAAGAAATTCCAGTACATCCCCGGCGTCAGGATGCTTGGCCAGCAAACCTGAGAAGTCACACTTGCTCTCAACAGCTTTTTTCACCTTAGTTGCGAGCTTCGCATCCCCGAGGAGGATTGCCCCGACCAGATACCGGGTCAGGTTGAGACGATAGTAAGGCGGCGAGGCCTCTTTCGAAATCAGCGTAACTTCCGTATCGGGTGACGCAGCTCGTATCGCCTCGACAGCAGCCAGGCCGGCAATTCCTGCTCCAACCACAACCACCTTGCCGGCTTTCTGTGCCTGCGCCGTCTTCTCTCCGGTTTCGCTGAGCGGTTCAAAGCAATCCGCCGAAGCACCACACACAGGGCAGGCCTCCGGAGGCTCGGAACCCGAGTGAACGTAATTACAGTTCAGACAGCGCCAGCTCTGCACCTCGGGCCTGGCGGTGGGCTTTACTTCCGCAATGTGAGGCTCGAACGCTTCTTTGGGCGAACCGCAAATAGGACACATCTCCGGCGGCTCGGGCCCATGATGAACGTATCCACAAACGTTACATCGCCAGGCCGGCTTCTCGGAACTTGACACTGTTCAGGCCTCCACGGAAATCCAAACTCGCATTTGCCACCCGCTGTCCAAGAAATGCTTTGCATCATGCGACTTCTTGGAACTGCTCCTTCGACGCCCCGCATACAGGACATTTGTCGGGGGCATGGCCTTTGACAGTGTTGCCGCATACGGCACACACAAAAATCTTAGTCTCGGGCAGATCCGACCCAGATTTGACGGCATCCAGCGCCTCGGTATATAGGCCGTGATGAATCTCCTCTACCGCCAGAGCATTCTTAAAAGAGAAAACGGCAGGTTTGTTCCCTTCCGTTTCAGCCTCCGAGAGGAACTTCGGATACATTTCCTGGAACTCGAACCCTTCCCCTTCGATAGCCGCCTGAAGGTTCTCGTCGGTACTCTTTACTCCTCCCATCACACGCAGGTGTGCGTGGGCATGGACGGTCTCCGCCTCGGCTGCCGCACGGAAAAGCTTCGCAACATAGGGATATCCATCTTGTTCAGCCTTCTTCGCAAAGGCCAAATACTTGCGGTTTGCCTGGCTTTCGCCCGCAAAAGCTTCTTGCAGATTATCGCTTGTCGCCACGATAAACACTCCTTTCTTGTAAATTCACCATCGCCCGAGCCTGTGATGGCTCAAATCAACTACCTTTTTGGGCCGACAGCCTTATGTCTTGCACCGACCCAACTCAACCTTCTTGGGACAGCATAACAGACTCTCGTCAAAAACGCAAACGCTCTTCTCAGCCTCCCCGGAGCCCGTTGCCGAGCATAGAAGCGCTCAAAAGGACTTTTGCAGGAAAAAAAACTGAGATGCCGTTAGTTCGGGCTTTTCTGTGAAAACGTGCTAAAATATAATGCCGTCGCGAGACTAAGTTCTCGAACGAATGCAGGAGATCATAGAGAGGCTCGAAAAGCCGGTCGACGAATCCGTTTTATGAGGAGATTTGCAATGAGATATTTTACCCTTCGCCAGAATACCTTTTCACGCATCATCGTAGTTCTGCTGCTTATCGCAAGCTGCGGGGCGAAAGCCGTTTCTGCGGATGAGCAGCCATCGCCGGAAACTCTGCTGCTCAAAAACTTCCGCCCCCGGTCTATCTACAATACCCCGCAGACTACAGTGGAGAAGGCTAAGTACCCCGCGATCGATATGCATGCGCACCCGTATGCGAAGACCCCGGAGCAAGTCGCTGAGTGGATCCGAACCATGGACGCGGCGGGAATTGACAAAGCAGTCGTATTAACAGGTGCGACGGGTAAGGAGTTTGACGCCATCTACGCAACATACGCCGGGCATCCCGACCGTTTCGAACTGTGGTGCGGGCTTGACTATACCGGATACGACCAGCCCGGCTTCGGGCCTGCGGCTGTCAGAGAACTGGAACGCTGTTACAAGCTTGGCGCTCGCGGTGTCGGCGAACTCGGGGACAAAGGCAAAGGTCTGTTCTACAGCAGGCCGACAAAGGCGTTGGGGATGCATCTCGACGACCCTCGCATGGACCCGGTACTGGAGAAATGCGCCGAATTGGAAATGCCGGTGAACATTCACGTTGCGGATCCCTATTGGATGTATCAGCCGATGGACGCCACGAACGATGGACTAATGAACGCTTACAAATGGCGGCTGGACAACCAGCCGGGTATCGTAGGCCATGAAGGGATGGTGGAAATCCTGGAGGGGGCGGTCAAGCGGCACCCCAAGACTATTTTCGTGGCCTGTCACTTTGCAAATTGCTCGCACGATCTCGGCCGCCTCGGAAAGTTGTTTGACAAGTACCCCAACCTGTACGCGGACATATCCGCCCGGTACGCCGAGACCGCGGCCATACCGCGATTTGTTTCGCAGTTTTATGAAAAGTACCAGGATCGGCTCCTCTATGGCACCGACATGACGTTCGGCACGAAGATGTACCATACCACGTTCAGGATTCTCGAATCCGCCGACGAGCACTTCTACGATTGGGACCGATTCAGCTACCATTGGCCCCTGTACGGCCTGGATCTTAACGACAAGATACTCAGGAAGGTATATCGAGACAATGCCGTCAGGGTCCTTAACGCCCAAAGGTCCGGCGCAGCCAATTCCGGACCGCAGATGGCTGATTCCAAATAGCCGGTGCGCCAAGATACGTAATATATCGCCTGGAATTACATTTTACAGGTTATTCGCTTTTTAAGGATTGGCTTATGAAATCACAAATTGATCGCCGTATCTTTCTCAGAACAAGCGGAAGTCTCTTAGCTGCTTCGGCAGTACCGTCTCTGTTTTCACAATCGTCGCTCGCCAATGCTGAGCCGTCCGGCGAACGCTTCAAGAAGGCAGTTGGTTTTACAATGATTGAAGGTGACTTGTCGGTCGAAGATAAACTGAAACTGGCAAAAGACGTGGGCTTCGAGGGCATAGAAACACCTACGTATATCAGCAACAATAAAATGCCGGAGCCGAAGGTACTTGCCCGCGCCAGCGAAAAGGTCGGGGTCCCCGTGCACGGGGTCGTTAATTCCAGTCACCCGGATATCAAAGGCGCTATCGACGAAGCCGAATTATACGGCGCAACTTCGGTCCTCCACGTCGTCCGACCGGACCCCAAGGGTTCTTTTATGGAGAACTATCGGCGCATGCAGGAAGCTATTCGACAGGCCATACCGTACGCTGAGAAAAAACGCATCCACATCCTGGTCGAAAATGTCTGGAACACCTTCCTCATCGATCCACTTACGACGGCACGCTACATAGACGAACTCGACAGCCCGTATGTCAAGGCCTACTTCGACATTGGAAACGTGGTCCGCTGGGGCTGGCCTCAGCACTGGATCGAGGTTCTCGGCAAGCGAATCGTCAAGATACACATCAAGGAGTACAGCCTGGATGTGGCGATGAACGAGGGAATGTACAAGGGGTTTGCCTGCCCGATTGGACAAGGCAGCATCGACTGGAAAAGGGTGTGCGAAGAATTGAGGAAAATCGGATACCGGGGCTGGGCGACCGCGGAAGTCAATGGCGGGGATCGCCGGCGCCTGGCCGAGATTTCTGAGCAAATGGATAACGTTCTTAGCTCATGAAACGTAGCTTAATTCTCCGTCCAGCGCATAGAAAAGGCTGTGGGTGACAAAACCACCCACAGCCTGTAAACATCATTCTAAGAGAACACTCTACTGACAATTCGCGAGCCATTGGGCTGTGAATGCCGCCAGGTCATCCATGTCAATTTTTCCGTCACCGTCCACGTCTTGACACAGCGGACAGTCCGTGCCGTCTCCTGTCATATCCGGGACGAACCGATAATCTTCCGTTTCGCCAATCGCGTACTTTGTAAGCGGTCCGGAACCGGCGTTGCCTAACTCGCCGGGATTGCTGCC
>JBDREF010000205.1:0-14029 GCA_043820045.1 Planctomycetota bacterium
GAAACGGTTCGCCCGCGACAATCCACATTTTCCCAACAACGCAAACTGCGACAAAATCTTCATACCATCCATAGCTTTCATCCTTTTTCATCCTTAAATTTATGGACCTCGCATAGAACAGGTGTCCGGCACTCTGCACAAGCAGTCTCCTTCCACCCGTCTGTCGAGGCATCCCTTCCATGGTTTAACCCCTACAGGGTTCTTCGTCTTCTCATCCATCCGACCAGAGACATCCCGATACCGCCCAAAACAACAGCACTCGGAGACGGTATCACGTTATAATCGACCGTGAGAGTTGATGATCCCAATGTCACTGCCCAGGCGTAGTAGCTGCTCGACGAGTCGATGTCCATCCATATGTCCAGCCTTCCGTCGGCCAGCTCGCCCAACACAGCAGGGCCAAGATTGAACGTCGTTACATTCCATCCTTTATCACCGGCATCAAGCCGACCCAGCAACACGCCGTCAGCGTAAATCAGGTCTATCTCCAGCAGAGGATCGACATCGTATGCATCGATCTCCAGGGTAGCCCAATTTATCGAAGCTGAATCAAATCCAGGTACGATAATCGTGTGCGTCCAGCCCCAATCGTCGGAATACCACCGATAGTAGCCGGGCTGCATTTCATCTGTGCCAGGGGGAAGAAAATAGTTGCCGGCCATAGCATCACTGTAGTCGACAACATCCACATATGTCGTTGTCACACCTGCCTCAGCCGCCTCGCCCACAACGAACACCAGCCCTATCAGGACGAGAACTCTTATTGCTCTTTTCACTGCATATCTCCTCAGTTAATACGTTTTCCTGAACGGAAGGTATTTCTCACGATAACGCCATCAGCCTTCTCGAATGAAGGATTTTGCGCACTAACCCTCCACTAAAAGAAGGTTGACGCATGGGTCGGCATCGGGGGACCTCGGGCCAGACTGAAACTGACAGCATTGCATGAAAAACAGAGGAACCGCCTGATTACCTGAGACGGCGCAATATAGGCACTGTCCAGGCACTCAAGCAAAACCGCAATCGCGGATTGATGCACCTTGAATTTTCGGTCCGCATTCTCCCTGGCGCAAGAGACACACAATGCGCCTCGCTTGCGAACGCTCGCATACCCGTGTGGAACAGCCGAACCGCAACTCCCGGAAGTTGCAGGCAACTGCTCAAACGACATCGGCAATTCGCCACCGGATGTGGGAGCCAAACGGAGTACTGCCAGCGGCCCGGATGCAGGCAAGGAATTGGAACAGCATCGCCATGCCCGCCCTCTCGGGCCCAGGTGACAAGCCAACTGCGGAAGCAACGCGAATCCCGCATACCCCGCCCACAATACACTCGCCGCAGCGGCAAGCCAGATACTGCGCTCCCTGACCAGCGTTACGGACAAAAAGCCAAGAAGAACGAGCACGAATGTGCCGGGCGCCGCCGGCAGAGATCTTACCGCGTCTTTTGCAACCTGACCGCCTGAATATCTCACAGTTGGCCTGTGAAATTCTCCGGCGATCTCAGCCAGGCGGGATTTATCGCGTCCGGTAATCTCACGTATCGCAGGTATACGTTCAGGTTTTACGACTGAACCAAGCCACGAATCGCGGGCTCCAGCACCTCTGTCCAGCGAGCTAAACGTTGGCGCACTATACGTGGATGTTGCCCAAAACACTACCAGCAGCAATACCAATCCCTTGGTATTCGTGCCACGCACCATTTCTCCTCTGTCTCCTTACAGGGCGCGTAACCATTGAGCACATAACTTGCCAGCCACCCTCTCACGCAAAAGGCACGATGGCCTCCCCCTTCAACAGCTATGTGTTAATCATCCCTACACTCAATACCTGTAATATACGTTGTTGCCGGCGGGAGTGCAACAGAAAAACACCACGCAGGGGTAATACGGCGTATATTTTCGGACGCTCCTACCTGCGCTTTGTTATCGGACGATTGCCGGCGAAAACTTTAGATGCTTTACCGAGTCTGTCGGAAAAAATCAAAAAATATTTCGCTATGCAAAGTCCTCTGCCGGACGGAACACATGTGGGGGAATATCGTGAATTGTTGGCTGAAGTGCAAACTTCGCGGGAACGCTGATGCTCAAAGGCCGATGCGCTCTGCCGACCCGCGCGCAAAGCAGCGGCCTCGTGGAGTGCTAATTCGAAGTGAATACCAAAGAAAGGCCGGCCTTTGCGTGGAAATCCCACCGGCTAAGGGTAGCGGTGCCACGAAATCGGCCGCGAGGGGCAGAAGTGGAAATTACGTGTTACTGGAAGTGATCTACGTTGTTCATCTACTCGGTGAGCGGAGTCGAATGCACCTGCTCCCAATGCGTCGTAAGGTCCCTTGCATCGGTCACAAACCTCAGGAGCATAGCTATCTTGCTCTTTACATGAACTTTTCGATAAATGTTTCGCGTGTGAGTCTTTACCGTGCCGGGCTTTATGCGCAGAACCTGGGCGATCCTGCCGTTTCTCAACCCCTGGCAGATCAATTCAGCTATTTCGCGCTCACGCGGCGTCAAATTGTATCTGTTCTGCACGTAGGACCACTGCTTGGCGTTGAGCAGTACAACTTCCGGCTGTTGTCCACCGGAATCGCTGCCTGCGACATTCTCGACTTGTGAATTCGGCAATTGAAGCATGTTTAATTGCCCTCCTCTAATTGTTTAAGCAGGCGCTGTGCCTCAGCCACGTCCGCCGTTGATAAGCCACCGATTCGATTCTGCATGTCCAACGCCTTGTTCAAATGTTCGACCGCCTTGCTATTATCGCCGGACTTGGCGAAAGCTCGTCCCAGGTGGAAGTGGGCAGCAACCCCGGCAGGTGTTGTAGCTGAATAGAGTCTGATGCACTCGGAAAAATCACTTATCGCCTTGTCGAATTCGCCGAGCCGGTAGTACACGACACCGCGCGTATCGATAAGATCAAGGTACTTCGGATTCATTTTGAGCCCCCTCTCGGCCAGTTCAAGCGCCCTTCGAGGCTGCCCCTCCTGTTCACATATTATCCAGGCAAGATTGTTAATAGCGATCAGATTGTCCGGTTCGACGGCCAGAAGGCGCTGATAGAGTTCGGCGGACTCCGCCGGCCGACCGGCAATTTGCAGCAGAAGAGCAAGAACGCTCATGGCTTCGGCGCAAGCGGGATCATCTCTGAGTATCGCCCGGAGCACATCCTCGGCGGCACTTCTGGCCTGACTGTCCTGACTTGTCATCAGCTCACGCGCAATTCCGACGGGTGTATGAGTATCTCCCGGCTGCGCTCTGTACCGATCAATGACCTTTTGGCTCAACTGGCTCCAGAGCTTGTCGTGCTTGAGCAGTTCCACGTGGGCCAGCAGCGGACTCGGGTCATTCGGGTCCGCTTCGAGCAGAGAATCAAGATCCTTCTGCCCTTCGCCCCTGTTGCCGTCCTTGTATGTAGCAACAGCCAGGGCGACTTCGCATTTCCTGCGGGTGGAGGCATCGCATACCTTGAGCTGTCTTCGCAGCAGGTCCACGGCTCTTCTCGGTTCGCCGGCCTTGATGTAAGTATTTGCCAGAAGCACCGCAGCATCGATATCATTTGGATCCAGCTTATACAGCACTTCCAGTGTGGGAACAGCCAACACCGGGGAGCGTACCGCCTCGGCGCGAGCCTTCAGAAGCAGGAGCGTTTTATCCGTAGGTTTGTAAGAAAGACCTCCGAGGGCGGCCTCCATGGCCTTTCCATGTTGTCCCTGCTTTAGAGCTATTTCTCCCAGCAGCACCCAGGCCTCAGGGGTTTCGGGCTGCTCTTCACTCAGTTTTTGCAGAACCACCTTGGCATCTGAAATTGCCTGGACCGTTCCCTCCGCCAACATTGCACGAGCATTCAACAGTTGCAGCCCAATGTCGTTCGGATTCGATTCCAGAGCCTTCGCGAGAAGGGCCTTTCCTTCATGAATGCTGCTCGGATCTCCGGAGCCCAGAAACAGTGCAATGGCACGCATTTGTATCCCAAGGTCTTCGGGAGCCAAAGACAGCGCCCGTCGTATATCGGCGGTCGCCTTTTCCGGTTGCCCCGCGTAACGGTAGAAGTCGCTCCTGGCGACCCACACTTCGACATTGTCCGACTCCGCCGAGACTGCGTGATCAAGGTCTTTTACGGCAGCCTCCCTCTGGCCCAGCGAAGCATAAGCTCGAGCGCGGAGGATGTGGGCCGATGCATTGTTAAGGTGGTTTACGATTTCATCGGAAAGTTGCAGGGCTTCCGCCGGCCTGCCTCGGCGAATACTGAGCTGGATTTGTGCCGCAGTCACCGGCAGCGAGTCAGGATCCTTGGCTTTCAGCGTGGTCAGCAGCTCAGAGGCCTTGTCAAACTCACCCTGCTGCACCTTCAGAAACGCCAGAGACAGGAAAGCATTCTGGTTGTTCGGATCATTGTTCAGAAGGTCCTGCAGAATATCTGATGCCGAATTCAACTCGCCACGCCTCAGGGAACTCTGCAGTTGCAGTTTCTGCAGCTCCGGATGATGCAGGTTCTGGCGACCGGCGCGTTGGAGAATGCGTTCTGCTTCGTCATACTGCTTGGCATTGTAAAGCGCCGCCACAGTGGGGATTACAATGCGAAGGTCGTCAGGTGATCGACCAAGGGCCTCACGGTAGGTTGAGAGCGACAGTTGTTTTTCTCCGGCTCGCTGATAGGACCTCGCCAGGAGCAAACGACTTGCCTGGTCACTCGGATTTGCCAGCACGTTTTCCTGCAGAAGCGAAATAATCTGGGGATAACGGCTTTTGAAGTCATTCGCGGCAAACCAGACTCTTGCCTGTTCATATCGCCATTGCCAACCGTCTTCACCTTCGACGGACTTGATCTGATCGACTACTTGCTGGGCCCGCTGCGGATCCTTCATGACCTGTTCGCACGACAGGAGCTGCCGCTTTACCGGAATATCGCCGGGCAGTTTCCGCTCCAGCGTGCTAAGTAATGAGTAAGCGTCGTCGCTACGTCCCCAGCGAATGTAAAATTGTGCGAGCAGTGCGCCAAGCTGGCGGTGGGCCAGAGGCTCCTCAATCTGCGCCAAACTGGCCTTAATGACAGTTTCGCACTCATTCTGCTTGCCTTGCTGGTCGAGCAGGATGGCAAGATATCTGGTCACCGTGGCCGACTCCGGCGATTCTTTTGCAGTTTCCTTTAGCCCAGGTATTGCTTCGTCAACTTTGTCCTGGGCGATGAGCAGTTCTGCTTGAGCCACGGCAATCTTGGTTCGCGGGAGAGAAGTTCCTTTCAGTTGATCCAGCAATGCCGCGGCCTCGGCATACTTGCGCTGCCCCAGCACGAACTGGAAACGCATAAGCTTGACCTCGCCCGTGCTGTCGTCAGCTTTCTCCAATACGGACAACTGCCTCTGTACGTCCTGACGCAATTGGGAGTTAGTTTCGCCCGAGTCCGTCGACAATATTTGCATCTGGGCTTGCATATGAAGCATGATCGCCTCCGGATTGCCCGGCGAAAGATTCATCGCCTTTGCAGTGTGATCCGAAACTTCGAGCCAGCTCCCCGTTTGAGCCAAAAGCTTGGCCAGGATCAAGTGTCCGTCAAAAGAATCCGGTCGTTCAGAAACAAGCGTGCGTACTTGCCGGATCGCCGATTGTGTGTCGCCTAAATGAGACAGCGCCGAGGCCAGACTCAACCGGACTTGTTCGGACTTATTGCCCAGGTCCATTGACCGCTTCCAATACCTGGCAGCTTCCGAAATATCTCCCTTTTCCGAAGCCGAAAGGCCTCGCAGGAATTCTACCGCCGCAGGAGCGATACTCTTCTGGTGCATCCGGGAAAGACAGTCATTTGCATCCGCAAGCTCGCCGCACCTGATATACAATTCCGCTGCGGTGGGCATAAAATCCCATGGCTGTGCGGAAAGTACCTGCAATCCCGTCCTGGCCACTTTCAGCATCTTCTCTTTCGACTTTGATCGTAACGCAAGTACGGCCCACGTCATCCAGAGACTCTGATCCTCGGGCGCTGCATCCTGTATAGCTGCCAGATGTTCCTCCGCCTTGTCCAGAGAGCCTGACTCCATCAGTTCGGCTGCAAGGCGCAATCGAACCTTCGGATCGGACAATCCCAGGCTTTCGGCTTTTCTCAAATCCGCCGAAGCCTGGACGGCGGCTCCCTTCCTTCGATGGAAACCGGCACGCGCTATGTATGCCAGAGCCGATGACGGATTGTTCTGAACCGCCTTATCGTACCAGGAAACCGCAGTCTCAGTAAAATCGTCCGGACGCTGCTCCGTCAACAGGCCCAACGTCTCATAGGACGATACCTGCCCCGGATCTTCCTGCAGGATGCTTTTCAATTCTGCGGCCGCTTCCTTGAACTTTCGTTGCCCAACCAACGCCAGAGCCAGCATTCTCTGAAACTCGGGGTTCCGACCCGTTTCAAGCTGCCTTCTGGCAATAAGCTCTGCCTCGCCGGGACTGCCAATCCCCAGGTAGATTTCAATAAGCTCAGTAGCAGCTTCGGAATTGTTTTGATCCACCCTCAGAATAGTCCGATATGCCGCAATGGCTTGTTGAACTATTCCCGACTTGGTTGGCCTGATCTTGAGTTGTGCGTCGGCGTATTTCAGCAAAATGGGCGCGTCTTCTCTGGCGACAACGAGATATCGACCGAGATGCTCCGCTGCGTCTTCCCATCGGTGCTGGTCGTATGCTTCGTTACCAAGTACAAGAGCATGTTCACTCATGGTGCTCTTGTTCCAGCGCCGCAGCCCATAGGCACCGACGCCTAAAACAACAAACCCCATAAGGAGAACTATTGCCAATTTCCAGTTAAAGTATCTTGCCGGCATTTACCCACCCTTTCTGAACATTTAGAACTGACTAATGAAGTTGTCTAAAAGCTTCTTTGTTGTTTGCCAACATATCCGCAAATCCGTCAGCAGCGACAGATTCCTGACATACTCGACGTCGTAATATATCCACTCCTGGAAATCTCTCATCGGTTGACGAGTTCTGTAGAGCTGCCAGAGTCCCGTGATCCCCGGTCGAACCGACAGCCTGGCGTCACGCCAGAACGGGCACAGAGTATTCTCCGCCACGGGAGAAGGTCTTGGTCCGACAACGCTCATTTGACCGAAAAGAACGTTGAAAAACTGAGGTATTTCGTCGATGTATGTTTCTCGCAAGAATCTGCCGACTGTACTGATTCGCGGGTCGTCCTCCATCTTAAACTGCGGGCCGTCGACATGACTGACGATTCGCAGCTTCTCCTGTATCGCGTGAGCCCCGGTGATCATCGTCCTGAATTTGAGACAGTCGAACTCGTTTCCGTGCAAGCCCTGACGCTTATCCCGGTAGAACACGGGCCCGGGGGAAGTCAACTTTATTGCAAACGCTACGAACGGCATCAGAGGAGCAAAAAGAATCAGCACTATCATCGCAACGAGACAATCGGTGATCCGCTTGAGGCATCTCGCATAAGAGAACACCGGCCAACGGCGGAAGGAACCGTGCCCGCGGCGCCACTGATTCAGGTCGTATCTTGGACAGGCAACCCGCCCGCGATCGTCATTCTCAGGCCTCGCAAAACGCTTCCAATCATGTTGCATGTCTCTTACAATACAGTTCTGCAGAAATTGATTCGTCGGCACGCGCACTCCCGAGGCAATAATTGATGAGTGTATTATGGCTCCCGGCTCGACTTTGACGTTATCGCCAATAATGACCGGACCAACAATGGTAGCATTCGCGCCGATGCTGACGTTCTTTCCCAAGAGCACTCTGCCAATAATCCTTGAATTACCAGCTATGGTATCTGAACCTCGGAGTTTGTGCTCGGAGTACGGGCTGTCCGACAGTATCATTCTACAAAAGCTGAGCAATCCATCTTCAGTTTCCAGATCCAGCATTGCGCCGCCGATATTGATTGCCCGCAACGTCAACGCTTTCGACCGGCAGATTTCAACAAATGCGGAAAAGGACAGAGGCAAATCGCCATCAGCCAGGACCTGCCCCAGAACACTGCTGCTGATGAAAAGATGATCAGGCCAATCTGCAGGTATAAAACCAAATTCAGCCGAGTCCGAATACACTCGGCGGAAACCTGCTACCTTGCCCTCGGTTGTCAGTCGTACTCTTTCTCGTTCACCCAACAAATCAGATTCGATATTGACCGCCACCACATCCGCCCTGGTGCCGGCCAACACTTTTTCAAGCAACCGGGTATCGAGCCTGGCAGCGAATCGTCCATTGGAAACGACAAGCCACGAGTTCCGTAATTCGTCTCGTTCGCTCCTGCTCGGCAACTCTGCGCCGACGGGCACATTCTCCCCGTACAGTATTAGCTTTGCTCCGGCACTGAAACCAGAGCGTCTCCGTGTTTCATCTTGATGCTCTATCCTGTCGGGTTCGATCCCCCATTCTTTCGGAATGGCAAAGAGTATCCGGTTCCCGGCCCGCCTGCCGGAGAAGCGCCGAGCAGAAGCCCTCTCGCCGTCCTGATGGAAACAACCGCTTAATCCGTCAAGAACGACGCGGCGGACAGGTTCATCGGACATCGCAAACTGCAGCAAACTTGATGCGCCGCCGTCTGCGCAGTTCTTGTGCATAAGAATAAGATTCATGAATGAGTGTGCATTAAACATTTGTGAATTCGCTAAAATCAGCCGTACCCCCGGCTCTACCGCTGAAGGAAGTAGTAGTGAACTCAGGAAGATACCTCTTGGGAATTACCCTCGTCCAGCCCGGTCTCACCGGCCACTTCCGATGCATCGGCGGTGTCCGAGCCTTCTTCCATCGAGAACATCAGTTTCCTCCTGTGCTGCCTGGCACTTTCCCTTGATTGTGCACTTTGGGTGTAGTACCCTTGCCCGTGGCGGTAGTATCCGTGTCCCGCCTGAACACTGCTCAGAACAGTGCCCAGTACCCTGGCACCTGACTGCGCCAGCCGTTCTTTTGCTTCCTTGAGATCCGGCGTGGTGGTGTGTCCGGCGAAGCTCACCAGAATGACCCCATCGCCCATCTTGGCCCAGAAGCACGCATCGGGAAAACCCAGCGCCGGAGGAGTGTCAATAATGACGTGGTCGTACTTCTTACTGATCGCGTTGATGCGTCGAGCAGTGGTTGGCATGGCCAATAACTCATAGGCATCAGTCGTGTTGTTGAAATCAGCCGCAAGTACGTCCAGTCCGGTAGAGGCCATGGAGTAAACCGCCAGTTCAAACTTGACCCCGCAGATCACGTCCTGCAGGCCCCTCGAACCCTTCGGAAGATTCAACAATCGCGCAACATCGGGTTTTCTCAAATCGCCGTCTATGAGCAGGACCCTTTCTCCCGACTCTGCCATGCTCGTCGCCAGATTGACGGCAAAAGTGGTTTTACCCTCCTTCATCCCCGGACTTGTAACAATCAGTTTCCTCGGGATTCCTTTCTCGCCAATCAGCCCCAGGTTGGCGCGAATAGTCTGATAGTCGCCGACTATCTGTTCGGGAAGAAGAGCCGGTTTGACAGTGTCCAGACTGGTAGTGGTCCCAATTATTCTTATGCCGATTCTTTTGGTCACGTCAGCGGGCGTACGCAGGCTCTGATCGGCCTTATCCCGCAGATATGCCAGGCCCATGCCGCAGACAAGCGAGCCGAATATCAGGGCTGCCGAAAGTTTGACCCTCCTGTCGTTGATAGCAGCGATGTCAGCGTTGTAGTACACAGAGATCCTTGCCGGACGCTTGCGCTGCAGTTCCAGATCCTGGATGCGACTGAGCACAATGCCATACCTTTCTTTGGTAGAATCCAGGTTCTCCTGCAACTCTTGAATAGTAAGTTGCTTTCGGCCGACGTCGATGGTCTGCGTATCCTGTTGAGACAGTGTTTCCCCAAGGCGTCTTTCATACTCCATGGTCTGTTCCAGCTCACTGCGTACGCTCACAAGCTGTTTGCGGCCAGCCTCCGCAGCTTCCTTGGCCACAAGGTCATCAAAGGCATTACTGGCCTCCAGCCTTCGCTCTTCCAGATGTCTCTTCAGTGTTTCCAACAACTCGGTCCTGCGCCTAACTTCCGGATTTGTGGTAGAGAGCGTCTGCTGGGCAACTATGAGTTCCTGCTCCAATTGCGTTATATTGCCCGTAAATGCGACTACCGCCGGGTCTTCATTTATATAGCTCTGTCTCATTCTCAACAGTTCCTCGGGCGCGATAGCCTGTGTTTTCGTCCGTTCAAGCAACTGGACCTGGGCTTCGAGTTTGATTCGTTGGGCCTCCACGCCCGTGAGTGTACTCAGCAAATTCGCAACGCGGTTCATCATCATCTCCTGCCGGCCTTCCAGAGCAACAGTCCCGAACTCTTGTCCCAACTGATAGATCAGTTGGCGATCGTTATCAATTCTATCTCGAAGAACATCGCGCTCGGCTTCCAACAGAGCCAACTGCCTGTTCTCACCTTCATCGCTGCTGACCACGGCAATGTCCATGTAGGCCCTGATAAATGCATCCACAATCTGCTTGGCCTCCTCCGGATACGGGCTTTCCATATTGACTTTGATAAGTTCCTTGTTCCGGTCGGTGGCAATGACGATTGCCTTTTCATCCACTATGGCCTGCTTTAACCTTGCTGCCGGCTCCGGCCTTGTCTTCGTACCGCTCAACTTCTGCTCCAGTCTGTTTATGAGACTATTCTCGCGTTCAAAGAAGACCATGTTCCTGCCCACGAACTTGTCCGCCACTCTCTGAATAACCGAGCTGCTCGAGATCTTTTCCGCCTCGGTATTAACAAACCTTTCATAGTCGGATATATCTCCCGGGTCCTGTAAGCCCGTTATAATGTCTTGCTGGATTGGTGCGACTCTTATCGCTCCGGTCACGTCGTAAGTCGGCTTCAGGAAAAGCCATATAGCAGGCATTCCAGCTCCACACATCAGGAGGAATATCAGTATGACAATGTACCAGCGGCGAAGTATGCCGCCGACCAAATCGGGCGCCGCTTCGCTATCGAACGGCGGCGGAACTTGAAGACCGACAACTTCCTGTCCTGCTGCCCTGTCGTGATATTTCTCTAATTCGTTCATTTTCGTTACTCCTTGGATTATGGTTTGTGATACGGCTCAAAGCTAAAATTCCATCCTGCAATCTCCCGCAGAATCGTTTGCCACGGACAATTTCACATCATCCCCTTCGCACGACTATTATTGCTTCTTCCGGGTCCGGAAGCGTAGTGAGCTTTGTCAAGAGCCATAGCTCGCCGACTACGGCCGCAAGAGCCAGAGGCATCATTGCGTATCCGCCAAAGTCATGGAATATCTTCTCCCAATGCTCGCCCTCAAGCACAGTGAACAATACCGCCGTAGTTGCCAATCGCACGGTGTTGCACAGCAGAGCGATAGGCAGACTTGAAATCAGAATAATCAGCTTTTCCCACCACGCTCTTTTCACCAACAGGGCCACCAGGCCGCTAATCACAAAGAACGCGGTGATCATTCTCAAGCCGTTGCACGCTTCGGCCACGGCCACGCTTGCATCGCCGATATGGATGATATTGCCCTCACGCATGATCTCATAACCGATCGTTTCGAGACAGAAGACAGCAGACGAAGTAGCATAGCGCTGCAGGTGCAGCCCAATGTAATATTGGACGATATTAGGCCAGGGCAGCATTAGACACAGGAATAACAATATTGAGAATACCTTTCGGAAAACCTGCCAGCCAAACAACAGCAATACCATCGCTGCAACACTCATAACAATGGACAACCGTTCGGCAGAACTATACATAAGGAAGAGCCCGAGGATCCGGACCGTGTGGGCCACGGCGAAAGCAACCAGTCCCCATAGAGACGGTCTGATAGAGCACTTGGCAATATCGTGCCTCCTCGACCACAAGACATAGACGGCCAGAAATGGAACCAGAAGGCCGGATGAGTATTCGTCGCTTTTTTGCCACAGATCCCAAAGGTCCGCCAGGCCGGCCCGGTAGTTCCAGATGAACGTGATTGAGACAAGGCCGGCGGCAAGAAACGTCGGGATTCTCCTCCTCTCGGAACGAACCCGGCTCGGCAGTTTGTTCCAAATCTTGTCAATCTGCGGCTGCAGCTTGTCTGCGCTGCGGTTTGCGGCTGCTGCAACACAATCAACCGAGCGATTAAATATCCCCCTCGACTTGCAGGCTATGGATTCTTCTTCCACCACGACGCCATCGGCGACCGACGCACGGCAGTCCACCACACACCGCTGGACCCTGCAATTAGAACCCACGTGCGCACCGTCCCAAAGCACGCTATTTGTCACGACGCTGTCTCTACCTACTGTGACATTGCGCCCGATTATGGTCGGACCGAGAATGACGGCGCCGCTTGAGACAGTGGAGCCACCCATAACGGCAACCGATCCGCAAACCCTTGCTTCGGGGTCAACCTTGGCGTCCGCCGCCACCCACACATTTTGCGCATCGACACCTCCACGGCGATCCAACTCCCTGCTCAGCTTTGCTGCGGTCTCAAGATAATTGGCGACGGCATACAGGTATCCATGCCGGTCGCGAAAATTTCCGGCGTGCTTCGGCAATGTTGCCGCATGAACTGTTCTTCTGCCAAGGAGCATTTCAGGAATCAGTCCTTCCTTGATGTCAAAATATCCGGCCTCCGGTATATGTTCCAGCAGGTCGGTATCACACACATATATCCCGGACGCCTGACCTGCATTCCTGCCGTTCCCGCAGCAAGGATTCAACATGACGGTCAGATCGGACTCACCTTCGCGGTGTGCACTTATCAGCACGTCGATGTCAGGAGGGCAAACGACACTGGCAGGAAATATCATAAGTAATGTGTCCCTTGTGTCGCCTGCGGCCAGGCGGATGCACCCTGCCGTACCAACGGGCAACGAGTCATCCAGGAACTCCAGCTCCAAACGATCATCCGTATGAATGTATTGGCCCAGCAGCGAACCTTCGCCGGTAGAACAGACGACTGCCTGTCTTACTCCCTGGTCGGCCAAATGGGACAACAGACGCTCCATGACCGGTTTTCCCGCTACCGGCCACAGAGCCGTCGGCAAATGTGACGCCAGCGGACACCGGCCGAAGTCACGAGGCCCAACAAGTATGATGGCCTTAATGCTCTGTTTTTCGATGGATTCTTTACAGCTCATATTATTGCATGGGCCTGCCATCGCCCGGCTACACAAACTGCCTCAAAGGCGTCTTCTGCAGGATCAGAGTCGTTGCCGAAGATATCAGAAATATGACAAAGACCATTAACAGCGGATCGACCGCCCTAATTCCAGCAGCATACAACACGGACCCTACAAGCGGGTGAACCAGATAAATGCCGTAGGCCAATGATGAGAATTTCAGCAACTGTGCGCCGGACCGCCCCGTGCTCATGAATGCAATGCACACGAGCACGATGGCTATGGCGTACTGGACAACCAGATAAGTATAGCCCAGCCGGAAAAGCAGCAGACACACACCTTCGACGGCCAAGATAATCCCGAAGCAGAACTTTTTCTGCAATCCGCCCTTCAATGAATAGCACACGCGTCCGACTGCAAACCCAAGCGGAATGCCCGGCAGCCCAAACAACCACTGAGGAACAGGAACAGGTAACTTCGTCGATGACATCGTCAGGGAGCAGAAGAACACACAAAGAACGCCCACGATGGTGGCGACCAGGACAGTCACCGCCGAGGATACTCGCATGGCACGGCGATGCAGCAGATTAACCACCAAACCGCAGGCAAATGCAAAGGGCAGGTACCACAAATGAATCCTGGGACCGACAAGGATGCTGAAGCCGGCGAATGACTCCGAGACATCCGCATCGAACAGTGATTGCTTCAACACTTTACAAACAACATATACTATCGACCAGAACAGCCACGGTTTCAACAAACGTCGCGCCTTTTTCCTGGCGAAGGAGGCGAAGTCATCGGGTATGGACTTTCGCGAAGACAGAGCACAGAAAATCATGATAAACACCGGCAGACCTGCGTATCCAACGCTCCGTCCGAAAGCCCCTTCCGTATGAAACCAGATTATGCCGAAGATCGCCAGGATACGCAGTCGCTCTACGTTTGCAATCCTGAACTTCTG
>JBDREF010000206.1:0-4178 GCA_043820045.1 Planctomycetota bacterium
CTCGCCCGGCGTGACGCGCAGGAGCACTGCCAATACGATCGCGGACAGAAGCATGGAGCGTCCAAGCTTGACCTTCAGGTGCAGCAAAACGACCAAAAGGATCAGTGCCAAAGCCATCGCTATCAACGCATACATATCAGAAAAGTCCGAGTCTCCTGCAAAATATTCATATCGAATGGTCGCCGGAACGCCATTTGCGACAGGATGCACACTCTATTGCTTCGGATTCGCCGGTGCAAGAAGTTTCTCCGGCTTCAATACGCTGGCGACCTGTCATCGATACCGACGGATTCATCCATAAATCGGTATTGTCTTTCTACGCCGCTCGCGATAAAGTACAGGTGCATGAAAGGTGTCAGGAATCAAATAGACCTAAGATTTAGACTTCTGTGGAAGGCCTAACAATGCTCAGTGAAGACCGAATGGACAGGCGAAATTTCTTGAAGAGCTATACCGCCGCAGGCGCTGGAATAACTTTTGGCATACATGCAGCAAGTGCTCAGGCGGCTCGGTCCGCTTCCGGCAGCGAGAGACATGAATCGCTCGGGAAAAATCTCTACTGGGGTGACATTCACAACCATAATGAGGTCGGATATGCCAAAGGGTCCCTGGAGCGGTCTTATGATATTGCCCGCGGCCATCTTGACTTCTTCTGCTTCACCGGGCACTCGCAATGGCATGATATGCCCGTGATGCCGCAGGACAAGCATCTAAAATGGGTGCGCGGTTTCGATGTGATGAAGAATAATTGGGAGAAGGTGCGACGCCTTGCTAAAGAGTATTATGAGCCGGGCAGATTCGTCTCTCTTATCGGCTATGAATGGCACTCCAGCTCATGCGGCGACGTTTGCATCATCTTCCCGGATTCTGAGTCGGAACTGGTATATTTGAAAGACATCAGGGAATTTCAGAAGTTCGCCCGTGACCGCCGCGCCATTTTGATCCCTCATCATCCCTCTTATAGGCAGGGCTGGCGGGGACAGGACTGGAGTGTATTGGACCCTGCGGTCTCGCCGGTTGTGGAAATCTTTTCCGAACATGGCAATGCTGAGTCGGACAACGTTCCTTATCGCTACATTCGCCACAGTATGGGCGGCCGTTACACGCAAAACACGCTGCAATGGCTGTGGAAGCAAGGTGTCAAGGTGGGGGTTGTGGCAAGCACCGATGACCATCTTGGATACCCGGGCGCTTACGGCGAAGGACTTGTTGCCGTCCATGCCGAAACGCTCACACGAGAATCCATTATGGAGGCTATTAAAGCTCGGCGCACGTACGGCGTCAGTGCCGACCGCATCGAATTGGACTTCCGTCTAAACGGACATTGGATGGGTGAAGCAATCGCCCAAACACGTGCTCGCAAAATCCGCGTAAGAGTCAAGGGCAAAGATGCCATCGACCGCGTTGAGGTACTCCGCAATAACACAGTGATTCATCGTGACCATCCCATTGATCGTGCGGTCCGGCCGTCCAGTTGGGAACAGCCGGTTCTGTGCCGTATCGAATTCGGCTGGGGGCCGTGGGGGGATTTGGACATGGCGAGAATCTGCGACTGGCGGTTCAGAGTCAACATCAGTGACGGAAAAATTATCTCCGCGTCCGGCTGTTTCCAATCCGGGCCTTTTGACGAAAAACGACGCAACAAGATTACCGCGATCGATGATAAAAGCTGCGAGGTGATCTCTTATACCTCGCGCATGCAGGCTTATGAGGAAAAGGCAACTAATAGTGTGATTCTGGAAGTGCAAGGTTCGCCGAGAACAAAATTGGCGATAGCGCTGGCTGAGCCGGTAGAAATGGCCGTTACAAAATCGCTGGGAGAACTCGCTGAATCGAGCGACATTGTATTTACGGGTCCTTTCACCTCGGAATCCGTACTCCTGCATAGAGCCGTTTTTTCCGAGAATTACCGAACCGAATTTGAGTTCACGGACAAGCCTCGAACAGAGAAGACCGATTGGTATTACGTTCGCGTGGTACAAAGTAATGGCAGCCTGGCCTGGTCCAGCCCGATATGGGTGGAGGCGCCTGGGCCGTAAGAAGGGCTCCGGAGAAGGGCCCGACTACAGATATCCTATGATTTATCGACGAAAAAAGTAGCAAGGACTTCGAATGAAACCAACTCTGTTAGTCTTGGCGGCGGGTCTGGGCACTCGCTACGGCGGGCTTAAGCAAATTGATGCCGTAGGCCCATGTGGTGAAACAATTATCGACTATTCCATCTACGATGCCATGACGGCGGGTTTCGGAAAAGTGGTCTTCGTTATCAGGCACTACTTTGAAGACGCCTTCAGGGAGAAAGTCAGCAGCAAGTTCGACAGTTTCGTGGAAACGGTTTATGCGTATCAGGAGCTGGATGCCTGTCTCGGTGGTTTCGAACCGACCGAGGGGCGCCAGAAGCCGTGGGGCACCGGCCATGCGATACTCGTGGCTGAGGAGGCGATCCGTGAGCCTTTCGCCGTCATCAACGCCGACGACTATTACGGAGCCAATTCGCTCAAGTTGATAGCCGGATTCATCACTACGAAGGATGTCTCATCCAACGACTATGCGATGATCGGGTATATGCTGAAGAATACTCTAAGTGAGTATGGAACGGTATCGAGAGGCGCCTGTGAGTGCGATGAGCACATGTTCCTCAGGAGGGTCGTGGAGCGGGGAAAAGTCGAAAAGACAGCGGACGGGGCGCGCTATTTCGATGCCGACGGTATGGCGCATTTTCTGTCTGGAGAGAAAATAGTCTCCATGAATCTGTGGGGATTCCAGCCGTCCGTTTTTGGGCATGTGCGAGTGCAGTTTGAACGATTTCTCAAAGACCATGGCGACCGGAGCGACTGCGAGTTATTCATTCCGTCTGTGGTTGATGAACTCATCAAAAGCGCAAAGGCAACGGTGACGGTGCTGCAAACCGATGATACGTGGTTTGGCGTTACCTATCGGCAGGACAGGGCAATTGCGATGAAATGTATCCGCAAATTGATAGATGAAGGCGTATATCCGGAAAGACTCTGGAAAAAGTGATGAAAAACGACGTCAAGTCAGTCGTAAAGCGCTTCAGTATTCGTGGCGAGCTTGCTGATGTCGCTCCTGTCAAGAGGGGGCATATTAACGATACGTACATCGTTGCCTGCGACGACGGCGGACGCGTCGTCCGGTACGTGCTCCAGCGAATAAATCATACTGTCTTCAAAGATCCGCCCTCGATGATGGCAAACATTGCGCGGGTCACAGAACACATACGTCGGAAAATGCAGACAATTGACCCCGACTTGGCGTCTCGCCAATTGACCGTGACAGTGACCGACGAGGGCGAGAGTTGTTACGAAGATTTCGACGGGAATTTCTGGCGAATGTATAACTTCATCGACCATGCCGTCACGTATGACAGCCTTGAATCTACCGAGATAGCCTGTGAAGCAGCGCGGATGTTCGGCTGGTTCCAGAGAATGCTGATAGACCTTCCGGGACCGCCTCTGAACGAGACGATTGCTGATTTTCACAATACGCCAAAGCGTTTCGATGTGTTCCGGGAGGTTCTCAAAGCGGATGCTTTGAACCGGGCAAAGGATGTGAATCGCGAAATTGATTTCCTGTTTGAGAATTCGGGCATCTGCAATGTTCTGCTGGATTTGGCGGACAAAGGCGATATCCCCGGCCGTATCGTACACAATGACACTAAAATCAATAACGTCATGCTGGACGAGAAGACCGACAGGGGAGTCTGTGTGATCGACCTGGACACGGTAATGCCGGGCCTGTCTGTTTATGACTTCGGAGACATGATACGCACTGCGGCCAATCCCGCGGAGGAAGATGAACGCGATCTGTCTAAAGTAGCTGTGAATATCTCCATGTTCAAAGCATTGGTTCGTGGTTTTGCTGCCGAGACCGGCGGGTTTCTTACCTCCGTCGAGCGAGAGCACTTGGTTACCGCCGGGAAAGTCATTACTTTCGAGCAGTTCATAAGATTCCTTACAGACTATTTGGCGGGCGATGTTTACTACAGAATACATCGTCAAGGGCACAATCTGGACCGAAGCCGTACGCAGATGAAGCTCGTCCGGTCGATTGTCGAACAGGAGGAGGCCATGAACGGGTTGGTAGAAAGGGTTTTTCAGGAGAATCCCGCCGGATGAGCAGAATTGGGCAGGCTGTTTCTCCACAAAGCCGGATTCCGG
>JBDREF010000207.1:0-35359 GCA_043820045.1 Planctomycetota bacterium
TACTTTTTAAAATCGATTTCCACGTCGCCGAAGCGGCAAACATCGATCCGTCCCTGAGTACCCTTTACCCGCCTTAGAATGGCTTTTACACGGGCAAGAAGCTCGCGCGGGCTGAAAGGCTTGGTGACATAATCGTCCGCACCCAGCTCCAGTCCCAGGACCTTGTCAATCTCCTGGCTTTTGGCGGTCAACATCAGGATTGGTGTCCCCACGCCGGCCTGACGCAGTTGTCTGCAGAGATCGAAACCGTCCATCTTCGGTAGCATAATATCGAGAATAATCAGGTCATGTCCCTTCTCTTTTGCCATTTCGAGGCCCTTGAGCCCGTCCGTTGCGGTTTCAATTTCATATCCCTCAAGGCCGAGGTCATCGGTCAACGCCATCAGGATACTTTCCTCATCCTCGATGATAAGAATTTTTTCCATCTCATTTAACCTCCGTCAATTCAAGTGGAAGCCTTATTGAAAAAGTGCTGCCTCGGCCCGGCTCGCTTTCGACATGTACAGTCCCATGATGGGCTTGTACAATTTGTTTGACCAAAGTCAGCCCAAGCCCGCTTCCTTTGACTGTTCGCGTCAGCTCATCCCCGCCGCGATAGAAGCGTTCAAAAACTTTATCGATTTCTTCCGGCTGGATGCCGACACCGAAGTCCTGAACAGTAACAATCAGATACTGATTTTCCGTAAATCCGCGCACGCAAACTTTTTTGGCTCCTGCGGAATATTTGATGCCGTTATCAATCAAATTTGTAATTGCCTGGATGACTGCGGCACGGTCCGCCTGAATGGATGGCAGGGACTTGTCAAATTCCGCCTCAACCGTAAATCCTTCATGACGCACCTGCTGTTGAATCGTCGAAACGAGCTCGTCCAATAGCGGGCCCATCTCAACCGTCTCAAACTCAAATTCCTTCTTACCTTCCTCCATCTTGGCAAAATCCAAAATGTTGTCGATGAGCAACGAAAGTCTCTCGCTTTGTTCCAAAAGAACATCATAGTACCGTTGGCGGCGTTCTTCAGAAGGGACCCGGCCGGTTTGAAGCATCTCCGACAACTGCCGGATACTTGTTAAAGGACTTTTGAATTCGTGGGAAACGGTCGAGACAAAATCCGATTTCATTTTTCCCAGCTCGAACTCGTGGCTGACGATGCGAATCGTCAGGGTCAGGCCAAATATCAGAATACCCGCCAGAAGGATAAACATATAAAGATAGATGCCGCGTCGTGACGTGAGAAGCGTTTCAAAAAGAGGCGGATTCTGTTGATAGAACTCAAGAGACCACGGCGGAAAGTTCCCGACAAAATTCGTTCTCGCGGTCATGGGAGCCGGTGCCGAGATATCCGACTTCAAGATTTCCACACCATCCCTGTCTCTTAAAATCCAGCGGATATTCTCGGGGGAAACCTGCTGCCGGATTACCGGCTGGAGAAGATGAGTCTTGAGTTGTTCAGAATTGAGCAGAAGCCCCCACATCCCGGCAACCTGTTTTCCATTTCCTTCCCGCTCGCCCAGGATGGAAACAAGATAGGTGTGACCTCCGATGTCTAATGTATATCGCCTGAGGACATTAGCTGTATTTTCCATTTTTTGAGGAACTCTCGCCAGTAAATTAGGCGCGGCATTCTCCTGGAATGTAAGCAGCCTTTCCGTGATTCCTTTTTGCCTCTCTTGCTCGCTCTTCAACGTTTTAAATAAGCTTCGGTATGACAGCATGGCCTCATCTTGCGAAAAGATTTCATCAACCGATTCTTCAATCTGTTGAGTAAAAAATTCATACTGAGATTTTTCCAGAGTCCATCGCCCCTGTATCAGTTCCCGGTATAAACGAATAAATGTCTCAACGGCACTGGCGGTATCATCGATTGCACGAAATAAATCGCCGAGTTCGAATTGCGCGACTAATCCCGATGGCATACCATTGGCCAATCGTATATCGCCATAGTCCCGTGCGATTGCCTTATACGATTTTACGGCGTCGGGGAAGAGGTTGGATTTCTTCTGAACTCTGGCAATTGTATGTAGCGCTTCGGTTTTAACAAGGTCGTTGGAAGCCTGAGCAAACACCTCTTGATAGACGGACAGGGCTTCCTGATAACGCTTCTGTTGAAATTCATATTGCTGACCGTCCAACAAGGCGGATGGTAACGGTTGAGCAGGCAATGATTCTGTACTCCCGCCGGCAAGAAAAAGGAGCTTTGCAAGGGGAAGTTGAATGCGTTCGGCGTTTTCAAATAAGAAAATTTCTTCGACGAGAAGATGTTCCCCTTTTAGCCGCTCAAGCGAACTTAAAACGGCTGAATCCCACTGAGGCGCTTCGAGATTCGCGATGGAATCGAGAAAGGCCCCTTCGACTGCTGAAATCTTTGCATTAATTGACTCGGCAATCTGTTGAGCAATTTTATTGTGTTCGCTCAGCCGCTCTTTTTCCAACAATGCAATATCATTCTGAATGCCGCGGAACGCAAGATAGCCTAAAAGCAGGCTCGGCAATCCAATCCCTAGGAAAAAGTGGAGAAGTATTTTTCTGCGTCTGAGAAGTGATGTTTCCATATCCGACATCGGTAACATAAAGCTTGGGCGAAATCCACCAAAATCCAATTGTGCTAATCAAGGCTACAGAAATCCAAGTTAAGGGACTCCAAGATAAAACATTTGGAAACAATAGATAGTACATCGCGTGAACCTCATTCTTAGCCCAAAACCGGTCATTGAATCCGGGCTTCGGCAAAAAACTGATGTCTGGTTGTGGCCGATCTGGGCAAAATCAACATCTGTGGAGGCAAAATGGAGAGTGCGCCAAGCTAAGCTGTTGTGAGTTAGCTGGACAATCCAGCCTGGTCAAAGGTTAGCTACCGGGCCAGAACGGAACTTAATGTGTATCGAGGTAACGAGCTATGCAAGGCTTAAGGAAAGGTGAATGGTCAGCCATAACGAAAGTGAAGGTGTTGAGCCCCGAAATATGTCTAATTGCATTGGGCCAAGGGTTTTTCCATTCGGAAGCCAGTAGCGCTGCACGCGATAACGGCGAGTGTGACAGCGACGTGCCGGGGTCGGAGTCCATGGCGGGTCATTCGATGATTCACAACGGAACTTGGGATCGCCATATCGTTCCCGATAGTGACACTTCCAACGAGCCGAAGAGGCGAATTTGGCAGGGGGCTTAGACTAAGTAACGATTGCGCACTACTATTTGCCAAGCCTGCCGACCACACTTCCTGTGCGGCCGGCAAACTCAGCTTCAAGGAGGGGGATGTGAACTGGTTTTAATGCTCGTAATTCTTCAGTTTTTCTGTTTTGTTTGCTCATTTGGCCACTGTTTATAGGACTACTAAACTGTAATTAGGTGCCGGTACCTCGGCGGAATATAACGTTTTTTTCTTAAAGGGCGTTTTTCTGCCGAATTTGGCCGGAGGGCCAGAAGCTGGCAGTTGCCGGGGCCGTGAAGGGGGGGTAATCGGATGTCGAGTCTGAGGTTTTCGCCAAGTTTGCCGGTCACACGTCCTTTGCGACCGGCAAACTCAGCATTAAAGGAGGGGATGTGAACTGCTTTTATCCATTAGATAGCTTCCAGAACTTTGATTGCGATTGCATTTCTTGTCAGCTATTTATCGGACGATATAACTACACTTAAGTGCCGCGGTCTGTATCGAATGTAACGCTTTTTCCGGATTTAACGGTCTTTTTGCGATTTTTCCGCCGGGCGGTGATTGGACAGCCGCAGGCCCGATTGCCTGGGGAACCGGCGGGCAAGCGGCGGTACGGCACCGCCGGCCGGAAAGCCTTGCTTTTTTCCTACGTTTGTGGTAGTGTAAGCTCATGAGGTTTCGAGATACATGCCGAAATAGGTATCGGGGGAAAGTGTAACCTTGGCGATGACTTTGAAAGGATGAGGAATGGGCAATTCTGCACAGAGACCTGACGGGCGAAGGGCAGGGGCGTTCACGCTGATCGAGCTGCTGGTTGTGATCGCTATTATCGCACTTCTAATGGGCATACTCATGCCGGCGCTGCAGCGAGTGAGGAAGCAGGCACGGACGGTCTATTGCCTGAGCAGTCTCAAGCAGCTCGGCATTGCCGCGACCGCCTACGCCTTTGATAATGACGACTACATACCCCGGGCGCTGGACCATCAGGTCAAATGGCTGTTAGTCTTTATGCCGTACCTGGGCACCGAATACAAGGGAGCCACGGACTACCGGGAGGTGGACGTCTATCAGTGCCCATCCTTTCCGCGTCAGGGAGTCTCGCTGAACGGCCACCTCAACGCCGACCAGACGGTGGATTACGTCGTGAACGCCTGGGACATGGACAGTCCGAGTCTCACCAGCGGCGACAAGGGAAACCAGAAGGACGAACCGACCAAGCTCAGCAGTATTAGAAATCCGGGCGAGCGGATTTATCTGGCCGACAATGAGGCGGGCAAGTGGCGCCCGGTGGTACGAGACCGCTATGAGCTGAACGACATGTCCAGGTTTAACTTGTTAGACGTCTGGTCGAGCACGCACATGCCTGCATCGGACCAGGAGACCTCGGGCAGCAACCTGACCCGGCGAGTCTCCGCCGACCGGCATCGCAACAAAGGCTGCAACAATCTGTTCTTCGACGGCCATGCCGATTGGCTGGCCGCGGAGGAAAACACGACGCGATTGTGGTGCGGCGCCGAGCTGCCGTAACGGATGACTCTCACGCGGGCCCTTTTGACCGCCTGCGTGTACGGCCGGGCATTGTTGGCTGGATTTGCCTTGGGGGGGCACCGCTTAAATGCTGTATAGCTCGGCGATAATGTCAGTCTTCTTCAGTGGCGCGGTCATAGTTATCCTGCAGCCGTTGCCCGGCGAAGACTCAATGCTGATTTGCCCGCCCAATTGTTCCAGCCGTTCCCTGATGCTGAAGAGCCCGAATTTGGCCTTCTTCGCCGCTCCTGCCTTTACCTCCGCAGTATCGAATCCTATGCCGTCATCTTCAACGCTGACATTCACTTGCTCGCCGGCTCTGGCGATAAAGACTTTCACCATCTTGGCGCTTGCATGCCTTACGACGTTGATGAGCAGCTCTCATACGCTCCTGAACAACATCGCCCGAATGTCATCATCGAGCGGCTTGTCCCGCCCGTCGTCATGAAACGCGGTTGCGATCCCATGTTTCTTGTTGATTTCATCATTGAGCCTTTAGCCTAAAGCACTCATCCGCCTCAACATAGGCACGCACGTCCCATAAATCAACACAAAAACTCGTCAGGCCGCGAGTCTATCCGGTCCGGCTGCGCGGACATTGCATTCTGGATTAACGCGGGCGGAAGGTGTGGTTGATTTGCAGATTGCGGACAGCCGTGGGCATGCCGCGTGTGACTTTTCAATAGTCCTTGTATTTTCTCATCCAGTACGGCCAGTCTGCGGCTTCGGCGCCGCCGGCCTTTGTCCAGATGCCGTTCGTCGGGAAGTACCGGTGCCACTTCAATGTCCACAGCTCCTTGATGCCGATTTTCCGCACGGACCAGTCCATGAACAGCCCGTTTATGAAGCCGTCGTGACGGTCCATACAGAAGTATTGCATGGCACTGTATTGCTGATTCGCACCGAGCGGAGTCTTGGGCGGGTCATCGTCGTTTGCCGGTGGTGAGTCCAGGTGGTGCGGACGCGCGCCCCTCCAGACGCAATCCAGGAAGACCGGCACGTTGCACGAAAGTTTGACGTCGGGAGTTCGCCACAGGCTGTCAACACCCGCGGCGCTTATCGGCTGATCCATGACCCAGTCGTTCAGCCCGTAGCTGCAGAACGGCTCGGGCTCGAACATCAACCATGCGTGAAACTTGGTGCCGCCTCCCACGTAAGCCATGGCCCAGAAGCGCTTCTTGGTCACACTATCGACGGACGGATCGGACGGCAGGGCGTTGGGGTCCTCGACGTAGTGTCTCGTGGCCATTGGGCACAGCAGCAGCGAGTCCTTGCTGCCTTCGTAGTAAGGCCGCATCGGTTCGATCCATGTGTCGCCGTACGTCGGCTGAAAGAACTTGCCTTCGTTGCCGGCCGTGTACATCTCGAACATCAACCCCCACTGGTGCAGGTTCGCCCGGCACGCGGTTGACCGCGCCTGTCTTCTAACACGGGTCAGTGCGGGCAGCAATATCGCCATCAGCAGTGCGACAATGGAAATCACTATTAGCAGCTCTATCAGCGTAAAGGCCGGCGGAAATCGCCAGCTTTTGGGCCCGGGAATTTCTGCTCGTAACGGGGAAAATCCCTTCATCTTGCGCACGCGAATTCCTTTCTCTTTTCTTGAGAAAGTTCTTCTCAAGCCACGCTTCAATTGGCTCGGCTTTGCTTCCCTGCTTAGCCTTCAACATCGATTATACGTCGGCCAGCGGCCTTTGTGCAAGACATTGGCGGCGGATTTCGGCTGTCCCGCCCGAAAAACGAGGAGTGGGCCGCGTAAAGGAGTTTTCAGAACATTACCGGCGGAACGAAAAAAGAACGTACCGTTCCCGGCCTCAGGTGGTACAATACATCTGGACGTTGTTGATGAAAATAATCAGCTTATTGAGGCTGGAAGGACTGAGGGTTATGAAAGTGTTACGACTAATCTTGAAATGGTTCTGCAGACTATGGCACTGCGGCCATCCGTCGTCCGGCATCGATTCACACAAATGGGAAAGCAAGATTGAGATTCACAAACACCTCTCGCGTTAGCGGCTCCTCTACAGTACAATCGCGGATAATACACTCTTTTGGCGCCGGAGGAGCATTCGAAAAAAGCCCCCGCTTCATGGAGGAGAGGGTGGGATGAAGCAGGAGCTTAAGCGATAGTGTCTATCGATGCACTATCTGCCTCCTTCCCTGGAGAACCAATCGTCCTATTGTGCATTTCCACAATCAAGTGCCGCCACCGCCGCCGAATGTAACGCTTTTTCCGAATATAACGATTCTTCCAAGTGTACTGCCTGGAAAACCGTTGTACCGAAAAGTACCTGGGGTTCGAATCCCTCCTGCTCCGTTCAGAGACTACTGGTGACAGCGAGAGTCAAGAGCGGTCTAAGTGCGCGAAAGACAAAGGTGTTACGGCGGCTGCATCAGAGTGTACATACCACCCTGAAAGTCCTTTTGAAGTGCCAGCCGACGACAGCACCAGGACTATGAATGTACGCTGTTCCGACAAGCAGAACAACAAGCCATCTGTAGGTCCGGACTTGGCCTCGGTTGTCGAAGCATGGCCGGACTACCCCCCGGCGATCCGTTCGGCGATTGTGGCGATTGTCAGGGCCACCAGTGGGCAGCAGAGCAGGTGCAGTGTGCAGTGGCAATTAACCGCTCTGTTTGATTATCTCCAGAGTTCTCGCACGTTGGATTCCAAAAGACCCGCAGGTTGGCCTGGTTCAAAACGTGTCTCATGTAGGGCCTTGAGAAACTCTTGGGGCGTCTGAGGGTCAAAGCCTCCAGCTTTCAGGAAATCTCGGTACGTTATCATGCTGTGCAGAACTTCTGCGGCTAACTGACGACCCTTGAGGCGAACACCGTCCCCATCCTCAATTACTTCCCCGTGCAGTACGCGTGAACGCTTGTCATACAGGCCCTTGGCAAATTCAGTGGCTCTCTGCCGTCTGGGAAGTTCCGGTTCTAAAAGGGCGGCGACATTGTCGGCAAGTCTATGGCTGATGTCTCCGCCCTTTTGTCCAAGCAGGGCCTCAATGGCAGTCACCGACAAAGCAAGACCTACAGCACCGTTGGACTGAGCGTCTGATGCAATCAGCAAATGTACAGCGTTGCGTATGCGACGGTCGAAGGTGTCTTTCTTCGTTGGTGTGGAGAAGTAAGCATCCAAACATTTTTGAACAAATGCTATTCCACCATCGAAGTCAGCCTCGGAAATGACAGGGAGGTTGGATTCATCAATATTTGCAAAAACCCAATCGACGATAGTCGGACCCCTTTCCCACATTCCCCATGTTTTTCCCAGCATCTTCACAGATCTCCACATAGAGGGAAGAATACGCTTGAATTCCTCACTTAGTTCCTTCCATACAGTCTCACTCATGCGTCCAGTTATCTGGGTCATCACATGAAAAGAACCCTTGTATCGGGACTCGAATCGGCCTTTGCCAACAAGATTGAGACAAACTCCGGCGTCGTTACCCCATAAGGTTCCCTCATAGATTTCCTGATGTTTTTTCCCATTCGGTACTGAGTCTTGGCCCCCTCGTGCTACAATTATGGTCTGGTGAGTCCAGGACATTCCGACAGAAGTAGTCTCTCCACCGAGGATGGTACAAACAGGGAATGGAGCAGAGTATCGATATAACAACACACGGTTATTAACGTAGTTCAAGAAACTCGTGTATGCACTGTCAGCATATTCGGAATCATGGCATAGTGAACTACGAGCGTCTGGCTTGGCCATGTCAAATAATAGCTCAAGCACTTCGTTAAAGTGTATTCTATGGGGCACGGGGATTTTATTGAAAACGTACCTATGGAAAAGGTCGTAAAAGTCGCCATCGCCTTCAACTGGAAGCTGTGCGTCCTCCCATGCCTCATTAAATAGGTCCTCTTCGGCAACGGTTTTCAGATGCTCTCCGGGATCATCGTAAAAAGTACCAGCCCATTTATAAATTTCCGTCATCACCTGCGATATTTCTGCCCGCAGTTTGCTGTTCTTGAGCAAAGCTATGATCTCATCTTCCATCATATTTCCTTTTGTCTAAAGAGACGTTCGCACACTCAGGTTCTCAGGCTTCATCAGGCTCACAACTTAACATATCAGATAATCGCCGGGTCGAACGTTTTTCGCACGTCGGCGTCTTGTTTTGCGAAAGCCACTTACCTTAGCACCGTTCCTCTTAAACTCTTCCCACGTCTTTCCTGTGAACAGGTCTAACGAGTAATTTCTGCTCATGGCATTCTTCCTCTGGTTCGGCAAATTGGGCCTGCTTCATCTGTACACTTAGTATAAGCGATTTCTGAGGAACGAAAAGGGAAAAGCAGTTTGGGGAGTTCCTGGTCAAATTTCGGTACAATCGCTTTCAAGACTGTCTGCGAGAAATCCCAACCCCCCAGCGAGGCCGTACATGTTCAATGCCCCTGCAGGATGCTTATTTTGCTCGTTTGAGCCGTTTCAGAATCGCACTGATGTGGGAGCCGTACCACTCGCGTGCGTTGCGGGTGGGCCAGCCTTCCCGCTTCAGCATTCGGACCATCCTGACAGAGGGGTAAGCGTTTTTTGCCTTATGGCCTTTCGGTTCTTCCCTTTGGCGAGGAAATAAACTGGTCATTTCAACCGGTGCGGGAATACATACAGAAGAATGACGAAGGGGCATTGGGAAGCGGGGGGATGCTGAATTGCTGCTTTTTGTCGGATTGCGGGAGCCGGCGGTGCGCGAAAAACAGCCCGCAGGTAAGGACACAGGAGGACCGTAGTCTCCTTTTGCTGGGAAACCTGCGGGCTAAATTTTAGCTGTACGCTGCTAAGTTTGTGCCCCGACCGGCTCCGGATTTCTCGTTTCGGCAGCCGGCTGGGTCTTGCGCCTTTCTACGGTCTGCACGTAGTAGCGGCAATTACCGCTCTTTTTGCAGATATCTTTTTCACGCTGGCGCTTTCGCCACTCGGGGATGTATGTTTCGGGGCGGTGCTGCAAGAGCGATTGCTCGACCCAGAAGGTGTAATTCCTCAACTGCTTGCATCGCCGGGCGAGGAAACAGGACGTGATGAAGGCACAAGCGAAAAGAGCCCAAGAAACGATATTGGCGAGAGTAACCATTTTTTCCCCCCCTTTTATACAAAGTATAAATAACCGCAAGCTGCTGCACAAATGATTTCCGCAGATGTTTATCAGTCGTATGGGTTGTGCCGGTTGTATGGCGGGAAATACTCGATGGCGTTCTTCAGGCCACCTTCGCCGTTGTGGCCTTACAAACCGCCAAGTAGAATCAAGACGATGACGCACACCCCTACGGCAAGAACTGTCAGCATGATAATCAGCTCAGACCGATTCATAGCCGTTTACCCTCCACTTAAATTATAAGAAATGCGGCCAGGAATTCAAAATGCCATGCCTTTTCGGCCGTTGCGGACATGGCGATGCGCGATACGGCCGCGCATTTTGCCGACGCCGCGCAATAATAAAGCCCTGGAATGAACCAGGGCTGGAGGGTAGAAAAGGTGTCATCGCCTTTTCATAAATTACGCAATATGTTATGTTTCGGCTTTCTCCGGGACTGCCTTAACGAATCTTTCAAAAAAACCACGGCGGCACGCCCTAACAGCGACTCAAGGACAGGGCGAAATTCCTCCGGCCTGCGCATTGTGCCGATAAACTTCGCGTGATTTACCGGATTACCTTCCCTCGTTGCTGTCTCCGGGCGCCTCGCGCTGTTCCCGCGGCCGGTCTTCTGCCGGTCGGTCAAGGTCGGTTCTGCGGTCGCGGTCTCTTTGTACCTCGCGTTCCTGGCGCTCCCTGCCCTCTCTTGGCCGGTCGGGCTCTCTTCGCTCCCTGAGTTCCATTTCTTCTCTTTGCATTCCGCCTCTTTCACGCAATTGCATCCTTAATCGCTCATTCTCGGCGCGAAGTTCCCGCATCTGCATTTCCATGTTCTCGACGTGGCCGCGAAGTTCTCTTAGCTCCGCTTCGGTCCGCTCGATATGTGCCATGAAGACCTCTCTCAAGACTCTGCGCATGCGGTCCATGTGGCCCTCTACGATTTCCCTCAACTGGGCATCAATCCGTTCAGGATACGGCGGTTCCCGACGGGGTTCCCGGCCTTCCCTGCCGCGAAACCTTTCTCTCTCGACTTCTGGGTCGGGACGGAAAGCCTGCTCTTCTCTGCGCGGCCGCTGCCTTTCGATATTCTCAGGCTCCCGACGGGTTTCTCTGCGGATCGCCACTGTTCTTTCGCCTTCCGGCCGTCGTTCAATTTCCTCCCGAGGGCGCTCTACCTCCATCTCTCTGACCCACTTGAAATCGTCTTCTGTACCGAAGGATATCCCGAGTCTCTGACCTTCCCGCAGTTCGTGAGCGGTCTGTTTTAGCCTTTCGTTGTTCCAGGGTATAAGCACGGTTACATGACCATCCCAGTCCAACGGTTTGACCACAATACCCATGCACACTCGTTCGCCGACTTCCCGCTCGGTAAGCCCGACGAAAGTACCCCGCAGGCGTTCGTACCTGTCGCGCTCGGCGCCAGCGAGAACGCCCCCGAACACCAGCGCTGCAAACGCAGCTAAGATCAGGATGTTGTGCGTTTTCTTCATGATAATTCTCCTTTATTGGCAAAGAGTTGTATAATGCCTGCCGCCCGCGCCGCCCGCGAGCAGCCCAACGATTTAGTACCACATCAGACCTGGCAAGTCAAGTGAATTGCCAGTCCAGAACTTTCACACAATGTACTATTGTGGTTGGTGTCTTCTGATTTTTGATATTGCAGTTACTAATAATTTAAGTGGACATGTGTCGGCCGGCCGAGTATTATGAGAACGTGGAGTCGCTGGCAGTGAGCATGAGCGAATCTGCTTCAAGGGGGTTGGGGTGAGATTCTGAGGCAAGTAAGGAAGATTACCGTGTGGAATTGCGTGGGCACACTTGGGGAGTACTTGTCATGGCTGTACCGCGGCCGGGAATGGGCGACGTGGGAGCTGATAGCGATAGCCGTGGTCTTGCTGGTTCTGCCGCTGTGGATCTTGAAGCGGCTGCGAAGAAAACCGGTCAGGCGGGTGCGCGGAAGTCACTTTCTGGACGGCACGTCCGTCATAGGTGTTAAGTTGAACGATCAATCGCGAAGCCGCCACAGCAGTGTGGATTCTCGGAAAGCCGGTTCGATACATCATGCCGCCATGAATGACAAACTGGAGAAAGCGGGCAAGAAAGCAGGGGGGTGGAAAAGGGTCGTCGAGCAAGTCAAACGCAAGCCAAATGAGATAAAACTCGAGGCCGAACTCGCCGAGTTGACCGCCTCCTACGAACAGCCCCGACAGAAAATCGACGAGAGCACGCAAGCCGCCGAACCCGAACCCATCGCGCAAGAGGACCGCGAGCCGACTGCAAGCGACAAGCAGCCGCATCGCGAAGGCGCAGAGGCCGGGCAGGCGGAGGCAAGTCTGGAGCAGAAGGTCGCCGAGATGACCGCCGCTAACGAGCAGCTTCACCGCGAGCTGGCCGAAAGCAGGCAGGCCACCGAACCCCTCGAGCAAAGAATCGCGGAGTTGACTGACGCCAACGAAAAACTCCGGCATGAGGTCGCAGAGAGCAAGCAGGCGAAAGAGCCCCTGGAGCAGGAACTTGCAGGGCAAACTTCTGTCAACGAACAGCTCCGGAACGAAGTTGCCGAAATCAAGCAGGCCGAGGAGCGACTGGAACAGAAGGTTGCCGAGTTGACGGCCGCCAACGAACAGCTTCAGCAGGACGTTGCCGAAGACAGGAACACCGCTCATAAGAGAAAGGATGACGCCTATGAGCAGCGTCATCGCCTTGTCGAAGGGGTCGATCAGAAGCGTTGCGGAAAATGCGGCCAATGGAAGACGGAGGGCGAGTTCCATAAGAACGCGTCTTCTAAAGATGGTCTGGCGAATCAGTGCAAGCAGTGCAAGGCCGAAGCGGCGAAGCAGCGCCGCGAACGGCGCAACGCTGCGAAGGACTGACCGTCAACGACGGCTGCTTTGGATGAAAAGTTTTACGAACTCTAATAAATGCGCTGCGCCTGCAGCGTTACATGGAAGGTTGTTCCCTGGCCAGGTTCGCTTTCGGCTACGATGTTCCCGCCGTGGGTCCTGACGATCTGTTTTGCGATAGCCAGGCCGAACCCTGTTTTCCTGGCGCCCGGTCCTGCGACAAAGAACGGATCGAAAACATTCTGCAGCTTGCCCGGCTCGATGCCCCCGCAGGTGTCCGCAAATCGCAGCTCGACTTGCCTTTCGCTGCAATGGCCGGTGATGACGAGTTTCTGCGTTCGGTCGGGATCGGCCGCATCGACGGCGTTCTGGATCATGGTGAAAAATATCTGCTCAAGCTCGCGCGCGGTCATGGACATGAACGGTACGAAGGGCATGTCCTTGAGTGCTATCTTAAGGTTGGCGCGTTTGGCACTCTGGCCGAATACCAGCACGACCCTTTTGGCGATTTGATAAATGTCCACCGGGGCTATGATAGTTCTGCCGGGTATCTGCGCGAGACTGCGGAATCTGTCGAGTATCTCAACGGCTTTGGATACCTGCGAAAGGCCCTTCTCCAGGCTGCCGGTGACGGTCTCGGAAGCGGACGGTCCCGCCAGGTCGCTGCACAGCCTTTGCAGCAGCAGGCTTGTCAGCGCCAGCGGTTCATCCAGTTGTTGAGCCATTGTCGCGCCTATCGTCCCTATCTCGACCATGCGAGCGTCTTTTTCCATCTGGCGGCGGTATTTCTCCAACTCGTGCTGCGCCCGAACGTCGGCCGTAACGTCGAGGAAGACGCCGATGATGCCGGTGACTTCGCCGTCATTGTCCCGAAGCGGTGAGTAACAGCATTCGAAAATGACGTCTCTGATCGTAATCCTTGTGACGAACTGCTCGCCGGCGAGGGCCCGCCGGCTGTCCTCGTCAAGCTGCGGCACGGCTGGGAAAACTTCCCCGAAACGATGTCCCGTTATGTCCGCGGGCTTGAGGCCGAGAAGCCCGAAACCCTTGCCCTGGATAAACGTAACGACCGAGTCGAGGTCCTGCACGAACAGAATAATCGGCGCCGCGGACGTGATAGCGGTGCAGCGGTGCTCGCTTCTGCGGAGGGCCTCCTGCGTTTCCCAGCGGAAGATGCTTAGCAGCCTGGTAACGCTATAGGCGAGCACGACGGCACAGATGGCTCTGAATATCTGGACAGGGACGCCGACCATGCTCATAAAGAGATCGTAGTTAAGGAAACTCGCCGGAGGGAACGTCGCTTTCTTGACGATGAAGCCGGCAAAAACTGCGTAAAAGATAAATGCTATTGCAGCTATCCGCATGTTTCTCAGCGCCGCGTGCAGCTTTGTCTGCTGAAACTGACGTGTATGCAGTAAGAGTGCCGTCGCAGTGAGAATTGCCCCGGGTGCGCAAAGCAGGTAACGGCCAAAGATGTCTCCGATCAACAGTCGCGAGGTGCTGAAGGCCGTTATCATGGCCCAGATGACGAACAATACCGGTGGAAGAGCAATTAGGCAGCGGCAGCTCCTGTTCTCGGCGATGACTACCGTGCCGAATCTGAGCAGAAACAGAAACGAACCTGCAAGCGTAGCGATGCGCATTACCTTGAGCACGTCCGGAGGAAACGGCTCTCCGATAGCGATAAACATATCGAGCCACTCGTTTATGCCGTGCAAAATGCCAAAGCAGGCGATCAGCCGTATGTGGTTGGCAAGGCTGAATACACTCGCCTTTTTGGGATAAACAAAGATGACCAGGCCGAGGACGAAGAAGGCCAGACCATATATGAACCATACGAATATCATCAAAGCACTCCATTTATTCGAAGAGCCTTCATTGTAATTGGCGACGGGCGAACAAACAAGAAGTTCCTCCCCGGTCCGCAATTTCCGCCTGCACAGCCCCGAACGCTTGCATTAGCGGCCAGCCTTCCCACGCATAAGAATTCCAACAATTTTGAAAAGTTATGTTTGCAAATCCAAAGCGCGGTCATTATATTACTACCTTTTTCATATGGTATTGGAAGCAATGGTTCAGCAAGAATCGTGTCAGGGGTGCCACCAGAGGGACGACTGCCAAAAGGTGTACGAGCAGTTGGGTAATATCAAAAGCCCTTCTGTTGCAGTCAAGGTTGTCTTAGCTTTTCTACTGCCGCTGGTGGTCTTTATTCTTTCCTTAGCGGTGTTCGAGAAGATTCTTGCCGGTTCGTTTGACAGTGGACAATTACGGACAGCCGTAGCGTTCCTGCTGGCTCTTCTGGCGACTCTTATCTGTATATTGATTGTGAAGTTTACAAATAGACACTTTGGTCAAAATAGATAAGTCTGGTTTTCTCTATGAACGTTTTTACGACAAGTAGATTTTCGTTTCCCGGCGGCGTGCATCCCCCTGGCAAAAAGGACATCACTTCTGAAAGCCCGATACAGCCCGGACCTGAGGTCAAGGAAGTCGCCGTGCTGCTCAGCCAGCACCTGGGCGCCGTCTGCCAGCCGTTGATCAGGAAAGGGGATGCCGTCCAGATGGGCCAGAAGATCGGCGATTCCGATGCGTTCGTCTCGGCGCCGGTTCACTCTTCCATAAACGGCAAGGTGAAGGAAATCGCGCTGAGGTCGCATGTAGTGTTGGGCCGGGTACCCGCGGTGGTCATCGAGGCCCTGCCGAACAACCCGGCGAGACGGCCGCAATTCAAGCTTAGTGACGATTTCGATGCGGACAAGTATTCCGCCGAACAAATCTGCGAGGCCGTCCGCAACGCCGGCATCGTCGGCATGGGCGGAGCGGGGTTCCCGACGAGGGTCAAGATTGAGCCCAACCCCCGGTTGCCCAAGGAATCGCTGATCATCAACGGCTGCGAGTGCGAGCCGTACATTACGTGCGACTATCGTCTTATGCTCGAACGGACGAGCCAGGTTATTGCAGGTGTCAAGCTCGCCAGAAGAGCCTCAGGCTGCTCGCAGGTTTTTATCGCGATCGAGGACAACAAGCCGCAGGCGATAGAGGTTATGACCGCGGCGCTGCGCGATTCCGGGGACGACGATATCAAGGTTGTTCCCGTGAAGACTAAGTATCCGCAGGGCGGCGAACGGCAGCTCATAAAGTCCGTGCTGCGAAAGGATGTTCCCAGCGGCTGTATCCCGCCTATGATCGGCGTGGTCGTGCTGAATGTCGCCACCGCCGCGGCAATCGCCGAAGGGGTCGTTTCGGACCTGCCGCTGACCCACAGGGTCGTCACCGTAACCGGAGAGGCGGTCGCGCAGCCGGGCAATTACTATGTTGCAATAGGAACCTCGGTCGAGGACCTGATTGAGTTTTGCGGCGGTGTAACCGAGAGCTGCGCGAAGGTCGTTCTCGGCGGGCCGATGATGGGAATTGCAATAGCAGATTTGACAACGCCCATTTCGAAAGCTACGAACGCTATAACGATACTAACGAAAGACCAGATCGGCAGGGCCAAGTTCGACAGGCGCCAGACCGCCTGTATCCGCTGCGGAAGGTGCCTGCAGGTTTGCCCTGAGAACCTGAACCCGACGAAGATCGCTCACGCAGTGAAGAATAATCTGCTCGACGTGGCCGAGAGTTATTATATGACCGGGTGTATGGAGTGCGGCTGCTGCAGCTACATCTGCCCGGCCAACATAGAACTGACGGGCTATATCAAGACGGGAAAAATCTTCCTCGCAAAACAAAAGAAGAAGATGGCCTAAGGAACACAAACGCAAAGCTCTTATGAACGCACATGAACCGGAAGGCAGAAAACGAATTCCTGCATTTGCAGGGGCGGCCGTCGAACGTTCTGCCGGATGATTGGGAAGGACAGAGTTGAATGCTCAGTGATATAACAGTCTCGCCCTCACCGCATATTAGCGAGCCCCTTTCTACACGCGGCGTGATGATAGATGTCGTAATCGGCCTGGCTCCGGCGATGGCGGCGGCCGGCTATTATTTCCACATGCACGCAGTTATGCTCATCGCTGCATGTGTGATCTCGTGCGCCGCGGCCGAATACCTCTGCAATCTGATTCGCAGGAAACCCAACTCTCTCGACGACTTCAGCGCCGTCGTTACCGGCATAATCCTCGCGCTGTCGCTCCCGCCGGGTCTGCCGGTCTGGGCGGCAATAGTCGGCAGTGTTTTTTGCATCGTGATCGGCAAAATGGTCTTCGGCGGGCTCGGCGCGAATATCTTCAACCCCGCCATGGTCGGCAGAACGTTTCTTACCGCCTCCTTCGGCATGATGATGACGACATGGATGGTCCCTGCGACAATCGACGTCAATATGCCGAAAATCTCGGCGGATAACAAAGTGGACACCAGGACGCAGGCGACGCCGCTTGCCCTGAGCAAAGAGGCCCTGAAAACCAAAAGAGGGGCCGAGGCCGTCAACGGGCAGCTTGGCGTTGCATTCACCGGTGAGATCGGCGGCTGCCTTGGCGAGACCAGCGCGCTGGTGCTTCTGATCGGTGGTATCTACCTGCTTGCGAGGCGAACGATCAGCTTTTACATCCCGTTGGCGGTGTTGTTGTCGGCATTCGTCTTTGGGACGATTACGTATCTTATAAATTCGCAGGCCTATGTCTCGCCGTTCGTGCACTTGTGCAGCGGCGGATTGCTGATGGGGGCGTTTTTCATAGCTACGGACCCTGTCACTGCGCCTCTGACGCGCAGGGGCATGTGGGTATTCGGCATCGGGGTCGGCGCGATAACGATGCTCATAAGAGTCATCGGGGAATATCCGGAAGGCGTGATGTATTCGGTACTGCTTATGAACGCCGTAACGCCGTTGATTGACAGGTTCTTCAAGCGAATTCCCACGGGAGGCAAGGCAAATGCCTAAGGTAAAGTACTTCTTTCAACAGAGCTGGCTGCTTATCGTCTCGGCGTTTCTGTTCGGCCTGCTGATAGCTGTTGCCAATGCCGCCTGGGAGGGCAGGATACGGCAGAACGAGGAAGACAAGTTCAACAATCTCGCCCGAGAGCTGCTCCCGGAGGCGGCTAATTTTGAAACCGGCATTGAAAAGGTGGAGGTGGAATCGGGCAAGGGCAAGAAGAAGGCGACCAGTGTCAAGAAGGGCGTTTCGGCCGACGGCAAATGCGTCGGCTGGGCGTTCAAGTGCGAAGGGTCGGGCTTTGCCGACAAGATAAAACTGGTACTGGCCGTCGATGTGGGCTTTGAGAAATTGATGGGCTTCGGCGTGCTCGCCAGCAATGAGACGCCCGGCTTCGGGGACCAGATCAAGCTGCCGTACTATCGAAGCCAGTTTGTCGGAGCGCCGGCGGCAGAGCTTTTGCTGGAAAAGACCGGCGAGCCGAAAACGATCGACTCGAAGATTGTGGCGATAAGCGGGGCGACGGTGAGCAGCGAGGCGGTCGTTGCGATAATTAACGAGTTCGTGACCCAGGTAAAGAACCAGATGCAGGCGAAGGGGCTGATCGGCAATGGCAAATAACAGTGAAACTAATGCCGGACTTTATCAGGATACGTTTCTTGCGGGACTGTGGCGTGAGAATCCCGTGTTCAGACTTCTGCTGGGGATGTGCCCGACTCTGGCCGTGACTGCGGCGGTCAGGCCGGCCCTGACTATGGGCTGTTGTGTTATCTTCGTGCTGGTATGCAGCAACATCGTGGTCAGTCTGATGCGGAATCTTCTCAAGCCGCACCTGCGCATTTTGATGTTCACGCTCACAATAGCAACGTTCGTCACCATAGCGGATTTGTTCCTGAAGGCGTTTGTGCCCCGGATGAGCGATATGCTCGGGCCGTACGTGCCGCTGATTATCGTCAACTGCATTATCATCTGCCGGGCCGAGGCGTGCGCGAGCAAGAACGGCCTCGTGGTAAGCGTCATCGACGCGGTCGGTATGGGTATCGGCTTTACGCTCACGCTGTGCGTTCTGGCCGGCATCAGGGAACTGCTCGCAACCGGCGCCGTGTTCGAGATACCGGTGCTCTCCGTGGCCAGAGACGGCGGATGGTTTGTGCCGTGGGCTGCGATGGGCATGCCGGTGGGGGCCTTTATAACCCTGGGACTTATGCTTGGGCTTGTGAACCTGATAACGAGCAAGAAGGCTTAAGAGGTAGGATTTATGGATACGTTTAACATTTTACTTTTGGGCTTCATATCGGTCGTCCTGATCAACAACCTTGTCCTCACCAAGTTTCTGGGTATCTGTCCCTTCCTCGGCGTTTCGGGCAGAATCGATATGGCGTTCGGCATGGGCATGGCGGTGACGTTCGTGGTGACTCTCAGCGGGACGCTGACGTGGATGATCGATAACTGGGTCCTGATGAAATACGGCCTGGAGGTCACGCGGTACGTCTGCTTCATATTGGTTATCGCCGGCGCGGTACAGTTGGTTGAGATGTACATGCGAAAGTTCTTCCCCTCGCTGTACGAGAGCTTCGGCATTTTTCTGCCGCTGATTACGACGAATTGTGCGATTCTTGGATTGTGCCTGTTTCTGAACCTCTGGGAGATAGACAGCCTCATCGATGCGGCGGTTCGCAGCTTCGGCGCGGGGATAGGCTTTACGGTGGCGATCTGCATAATGGCAGGCATTCGTGAGAATCTGAACCTCGCCGACGTGCCGGTCTGCCTCAGGGGCGCGCCGATTACGCTGATTACAGCCGGACTGCTCACTCTGGCCTTCATGGGTTTTGCGGGAATGATAAGATGATCTTAGCTGATGCTTCGCAATTGTGGAACTGTGCCTCGGCCGGCCTGACAATGCTCGGGCTGGGCGGCGGCTTTGCGGTCGTGCTCTTGATAGCGAATGAGAAACTCAAGGTTACGGTTGACCCCAAGATTGAACAGATACATGCGGCTTTGCCCAACCTCGACTGCGGCGCCTGCGGCTTCCCCGGCTGCGGGCAGTACGCCAAGGCCGTCTTAGCAGACCCCGAACTCTTGGGCAAATGTGCGCCGGGCGGCGGGGAGACCTCGGCAAAAATCGCCGGCGTATTGAATCTCCAGGTCAGCGAGTCGGGTCCGGCGAAAAGACCCATCGTGCACTGCCGCGCCCACATCGGCGAGAAGACCACCCGCGGCAAATATCAGGGCATACCGAGCTGTACCGCCGCGAACGCTCTGGCGAGCGTACAGGGCTGCGTATTCGGCTGCCTCGGTTACGGCGATTGCACGAGGGCGTGCCGGTTCGACGCGCTGCACGTCGTCGACGGCCTGTCCACCGTTGACTACGAAAAGTGCACCGGCTGTACGGCGTGCGCGAAGACCTGCCCCCGCGGGCTGATTGAAATGGTCCCGTTCACCGAAGAGAATATGATGACGGTCGCGTGCAGCAGCAAGGAGTCCGGCCGTAGCACGCGGGCACTCTGCAAGGTCGGCTGCATCGGATGCGGCGTCTGCGCCAAGCAATCCGAATTGTTCAAAGTCGAGGACAACCTGGCCAGGGTGGACTACTCAAAATACGAGAAGGGCGAAAAAGAAGAGCTTTCAATGAGCAAGTGCCCGACAAAGGTAATCATCTACCGCGGCAAAACCGCCCCCGAACCGGCCCAACCAAAAGAAAAAGCCGCCGTCTCGGCAGAGGCATAATATGGCCAGGCGTTATCAGTTTTAGAGTAGGGTGTGCAACTTCGTTGCACACGCGTTCAGATTTCGCATCGAGTGTGGAATGACTGCATAAATTGCACGTGACAGAGCAGTATCCTATTTAAACGCTTACCAGCCAGATTATTGTATATATTTTTCCGCGCCGGCGGTCTTTATCACTTCACATTTCGGGCCGGAGGTAATCAATATCGCTTCGGTGCCCGGCAGCTTTTCGATCAGGGCGAGGCCCTTTTCCGCGCCCATCACGCTGACTGCGGTGGCAAGGGCGTCGGCGTCGGTTGCATTGTCCGCGATGATTGTCACGCTCGAAAGGCCCTCGGCGCTGCTGCCGGTTGTTCGGTTCATGATGTGACTGCGGCGTTTGCCTTCGATCATGACGAACTGCTGGTAATCGCCGCTTGTGGCAACCGCCTCGTTGGCGACCTTCAGTGTCATCAGCAGCCCGCTTCCGCCGATGCCCTCGACGACCGAATTCGGGTCCTGCACGCCGATTACCCAACTGTCCTTGCCCTCCGGCGGCGTGCCGAAGCACCTTATATCGCCGCCTATATCGACCATCGCCCCGACTGCGCCGCATCGCCGCGCCGCCTCGACCGCCTTGTCGATGGCGTAGCCTTTGGCGATTCCGCCTAAGTCCAGCCGCATGCCTTCGACGGCGAAACGCACTGTTTTGTTCTCGTCGTCGAGTTTGAGCTTCTCGAAGCCGACTTTTGACTTAGCATCGGCGATTTGCTCTTCGCTGGGTTCCGCTGCCTGTTTCTGTGCGGCGTGAAACAGAACCATCAACGGCCCGATGGTAATATCGAACGCGCCGCCGGTAAACTTGCTGAACTGGATGCTTCTTTTCAGCACCTCGTATGTCCATTCGCCGACCTGGACCGGTTCTCCGGCGGCGTCCCGATTGACTCGACTTATTTCCGAATCGCTTTTGTAATCGCTCATCAGCTCGTCAACCCTGTGTATCTCCGCGAGGCCCGCCCGGATGCACTCCTGAGCTGTGCCTGAATCTTCAGCGATGGCGACCACGCGGGCGAACGTTCCCATGACGAGCTGATAGCCGCTGTCAGCCTTAATCAGCCTCTTGCCGGCAAAGAGAAGGTATGACGCCGCAACAAGGCAGATGCAAACGATTACGAGGACAATCCGGACAATTTTCCTGTTCATAGGTAAACCTTTCTACAGCCGTGAATTGATAATTGATATTCGAGCGGAAATCAACAAGAAATGGGCCCCTTGGAGTAAAGAAGCCAACGCCCGTCATTGCGAGCGTAGCGAAGCAATCTCAAACTTAACGATATTTCAGGGTGCAAGCTATGCTTCAGATTGCCGCGGCCCTTTGGGCCTCGCAATGACATTGTGCAGGAGGTTCTCGGCAGAACATAGAAATTAATCGCAAATTATTCTATAATGCCGCCATGAACAAAAATGAACTGACGATATTGACCGAGCGGGTGGAGCGGGAATTTCTGCCCTTTGTTCGCAAGCCCGGCAGGTACATAGGCGGCGAGATAAACCAGACGAAAAAGGACCTCTCGCATTGCGAGCTGACCGTCGCTCTGTGCTTTCCCGACATTTACGAAGTGGCGATGTCCCACACGGGCCTCGGGATTATCTACCACTGCCTGAACGCAATGGATGCAGTCGCCGCCGAGCGGGTCTTTGCACCCTGGCTTGACGCCGAGAAGGTGCTTCGCGAGAAAGAAATTCCTATCTTCAGCCTGGAGTCCAAGGCGTCGCTGAAGAGCTTCGACGTCGCCGGTTTCAGTCTTACCAACGAGTTGTGCTATACGAACGTGCTCAATATGCTCGACCTGGGCGGCGTTAGCGTTCGCAGCCGTGACAGGGGCGAGGACGACCCGCTGGTTATTGCCGGCGGCGGGATGAGCAACTGCTGTGAGCCGGTGGCGGAGTTTGTCGATGTCTTCGTATTGGGCGAGGGCGAGGATGCCGTGGTCGAGCTTGCCGAATTGATCATGGCCCAAAAAAAAGCCGGCGCTGCGAGAAAAGAAATTCTTGCAAGCATTGCGGAGAAATTCGACTGGGCTTACGTCCCAGCTTTCTATGACGGCGGCAGGCGGGAAAACGCCGTAGTGGAGGATTTTGAAAACGCCCCGGTGCCGCTTGCGCCGATAGTTCCGTTTGTGCAGGCGGTTCACGAGCGGGTCAGCGTCGAGATTATGCGAGGCTGCCCGGGCCGCTGCCGGTTCTGCCAGGCGAGCTTTTGCAGAAGGCCCATTCGCTATCGCAGCGTCGAGAGAATCATCGAGACCGCGAAGGCCTGCTACCAATCCACGGGTTTCGACACGGTAAGCCTGTTGAGCCTGTCGAGCGCCGATTACCCGCACCTCGAAGAACTGACCGCCGGCCTTCATGAGTATTTTCATGAGAGGCACGTGGGTATCTCGCTGCCGAGCCTGCGCGTTGACCGGAAGTTGAAGCTGCTGCCGGAGCTGCTTACCTCCGTGCGAAAGGGGGGGCTGACAATCGCCGTCGAGGCGGCCGGCGAGAGATTAAGGCGGATTGTCAACAAGCCGTTAAAGGATGAGGACTTGTTCGCTGCGGCGGAGGCCGCGTACCGGGCCGGCTGGGAAAAAATTAAATTATACTTCATGGTCGGTCTGCCCGGCGAGACACTGGAGGACGTGGAACGTATCGTCGATCTGTCGTTCCAGTTGGCTAAGCTGCGCAAGAAGGTGGACGGCAGGACGGGCCAGGTCAATGTCGCGGTAAGCTGGTTTGTCCCCAAGCCGCACACGCCGTTCGGCTGGCTGGGCCAAAAGCCGAAGTCATATTTCGAGCAGGCAAAGCAGTTGATAATCGAAAAGAAAATGGAGCTTCGCGCGAAGTTCCTTCAGTTCAAGTTCCACGATCTCAGTGGCAGCATATTAGAGTCGGCAATCGGCCGTGGCGACAGGCGCCTGTGCGACGTCATCGAGGCCGCCTGGCGGGCCGGTGCGAAGTTCGATTTGTGGGACGAGTGCTTCGATTACGAGCTGTGGCGAGCAGCCTTTGCCAAGTACGGCATAGACGTAGAAGCCGCCGCCCAAAAACAATTCGCCCCCGAAGAAACCCTCCCCTGGGAACACTTAGGCGGCCCCGACAAAAAATACCTCCTCGGCCATCTCGAAGAAGCGAAAAAAGGAATTGAGAATTCAGAACTTAGAACGCAGAATCAGCAGTGACATAAAGGGGCTTTCATGCAAACACTTTATCGTGCTCGATTTGTCGGTGGTTTTGTAGCTTTGTTCCTGGGCTGCTTTGTATCTTCGGGGGTGTCTGTCACACACGCTCAATCGAATAACGCGGCAATTCGGCTGGCCGATGACGTTACGGTAACGAGGCTCGCCGATGGCGTCTGGCTCCATACGACCTACTATGACCTCTTGCGATTAAAACACGTTCCCGCTAACGGTCTGATTGTGATTAACGGGCCAGACGCGGTGATGATTGACACGCCCTGGACGGATGAGCAGACGGGCGTGCTCTTCGACTGGGTCGCCCGCGAGCATAAGGCGGCCATACGGAAAGTTGTGCCGACACATTCGCATATCGACTGCGCCGGCGGATTGGCCGAGGCGCATCGTAGGGGTGCGGATTCCTTCGCCCTGCAAAAGACTGCTGATATATTAGCCAAAGCTGGTAAGCCAGCTCCCCAAAACTGGTTCACCGAGCGAATGTCACTCGCCTGCGGCGACACGCGGGTGGAAGCTGCCTTCTTAGGCGGCGGCCATACCATCGATAACATAGTAGTCTGGATCCCGGCAAAGAAGATGCTTTTCGGGGGCTGCCTTGTGAAAGCTCTAAATGCCAAGAACCTGGGCAACATAAGTGAATCCGACCTGCCCGCTTTTCCCAAGACCCTGAAAAAAGTCAAGGAAGCATATCCCGACGCAAAAATAGTAATCCCCGGCCACGGCCAACCCGCCGGACTCGACCTGATAGACCACACAATAAAGCTATGCGAAGCCACCAAATAATATCCGCCCAACCAAGACCAGTGGCGCCGATTCGGGAAAAAAACTACGTAAAACAGGGAATTCACGTTTGACAACCGCTCGGCGCAGTAAGACACTGTACCATTGTTGGAAGCAGAGATGTATTGCACCGAAGGTCGTGGTGGAATGCGCATGCGGCTGTCGAGAGTGAGGTCGCCCTCTGCGGGATATCCGAACGATCCATGACGCAAGTGAGTGAGATTGCAGGGATTGACGCTACCCTGTCGGCACACCAACGGAGTTATATGTGGGTAGAGAATCGAAGTCACGCGTCGTGTACGGATCAATCTAAATTAGTCATTGTGGCACTCATGCCATCGAAAGGATTACGGCATTGGAAGTGAGCTTTCCAACAGACATGGATGGGTTCCTTTCACAGGAATGTCCATCGTGCGAACAGCGATTTAAGATCGTTTTCGGTCAAGGGAGCGAAGAACCTATTTCGTATTGTCCCTACTGTGGCTACAACGGGCGGGAATGCTGGCACACCCAGGAGCAGGTTGATTACATGCAGGTAGTAGCAGCCAATACTGCTCTTGCCCCAGAACTCAGAAAGCTCGAACGCGAGTTGAAAGGAATGTCGAATGAATTTCTCAAAATTGACGTGAAGTCCGATCTGACCGAGTCGCCGCTACCGCCAATGGAGACGGATGATGCTTTCGATATGCTGCACTTTCCATGCTGTAACGAGACAATCAAAGTAACTCGGAACGAACGATACTTTTGTACTATCTGTGGAACAGAGGTCGATATGACAATCAACGATGCAAAAAAGGTTTTTCTAAGCCATAGGGGTGTTGATAAGGAACAAGTGATCGACTTTAAGAAGACTTTGGAGCTTCTAGGCTACAATCCGTGGGTTGATGAAGACGCAATGCCAGCTGGCACTCTGCTTGAACGAGGGCTTTTGCAGGGCATGCAAGAGTCATGCGGTGTTGTATTCTTCATAACTCCATCTTTCAAGGATGAGGGCTATTTGGAGACCGAAATCAATTACGCGATTCAAGAGAAACGGAAGAAGGGGAACAAATTCGCAATTATCACACTGCAATTTGTTGATGACGGTGGTAATGTGGGAGCAATCCCGGAATTGCTTAAGACCTACGTATGGAAGAAACCTAGAACATTACTTGAAGCGTTGCGGGAAATCGTTCGTGGTTTGCCTATGGTGACTGGAATTGTTGACTGGCGGGATGACACCATCGGCGTTGTTACTATGCCGAGGACGAAATCGACAGCCACGGAGCTTTCGGATGAAGCAAGATCGATTCTGCAGGTGGCGGCCACCGGGGACGGACACATCATGCACATTCGTTACATGGGAGGTGAGGAGATTCAAACAAACGGAAAATGTTTGATTCCCGTTCAAGACCCGCGAACAATCGCTCGCTGGGTCGGCGGCCTCGAAGATCTGCAACGACGTCGATATATTAAAGACCTCGGGCATAAAGGTGAGGTTTTTGAAGTGACAAGAGAAGGTTACGAGGCCGCAGACGAACTCTCTGATACTTGAGCGGCACGTAGGCGCTAAACAAGAAGGAAACGAACCGGCAGACGGTGCGGCCAGGACATGAGGAGACCGTTGAACGGTTTTTGACGTCCAGGGCAAAGTGCCTCAAGATGAGCTATGGCGGAGAAGACGGACGCAATGCGAAATACTAACGACGAGCGACGAAATACGAGCGACGAGATACGAGTTATGTTTTTTTCATTCCACCGGGTAGTTCCATGCCGCTGGGCTGGGGGCCTTCTCTGAAGTTGACGATGATCTCAACGGCGGCTTTTGGCTCATCCACCACGGTGAAAACATTCAAATCGTCTGCATCTAAGTAATCGTGCTCCTTGTGCATCTTTTCCTTCGTCCAGTAGTAGGGTGGGCAAATGCCGTTTTTGCCCACGCGGATAAGTCTGGCGTGTGCAGTAAACCGATCAAATTCGCGTGTGCAACAAGTGCCCAAGGTACAAGTTGTACACCATGCGATCTGCAGGGGTTGCTTACCGAGGGCTGGCACAAAAAGAAGTCTCCACGATTTCGGAAAGATTGGCTGTCATTGGCAGTAAATTTTAAGGATTGACTTGCCTATGGTGAATTTGGTATGATAATAGCATGACGACGAAAGAAAAAGTCTTACAGGCCGTAAATAATCTGCCGGACGATGCTTCCATTGAGGATGCTATGGATAGGCTTCTGCTGCTGGCTAAGATTGAGCGAGGGCTTCAGCAAGCCGACGCCGGACAGACTATTGCCCATTCGCAGGTCAAGGAGAGAATGGCCAAATGGCTGAAGTGAGATGGACTCCTCAAGCGGCTGACGATTTGGACGCAATCGCAGAATTCATCTCTCAGGATTCTCCTCACTATTCAAGCCTTTTCGTATTGGACGTTCTCCACGCAGTGGACCGTCTGGTTCAGTTTCCTAAATCCGGCCGAGTTGTCCCCGATGTCAACGATCCGTCGGTTCGAGAGGTGATTTTGGGCAGCTATCGCATCATATACCGTTTGCGGCAGGACCTTGTTCAGATTCTTACGGTTTTCCACGGTTCCAGACTTCTTGATCCGTCAAAGCTGAAGTGATCTGCCGACAAATCAATTCATGGGACTCGCTTAACAATCGCTACTGATTTCGGCTAAGTCAGGACGAGTCTGTCGAAGAGCCGATAGGTCGGGCAGACGGAAGAAATACGAGATACTAACGACGAGTGACGAGATACGGGTTATGCTTTTTTCATTCCGCCTGGTAGTTCCATGCCGCTGGGCTGGGGGCCTTCTCTGAAGTTGACGATGATCTCAACGGCGGCTTTTGGCTCATCCACCATTGTGAAAACATTCGAATCGTCGGCATCTATGTAATCGTGCTCCTTGTGCATCTTTTCCTTCATCCAGTTGACCAGGCCTCCCCAGTAGTCGCTTCCCATCAGGATCACGGGGAAGGACGCCTGCTTCAACGTCTGAATCAGTACGAGCGATTCGAAGAATTCGTCCATAGTCCCGTATCCGCCCGGCAAGACTATGAAGCCGTGGGCGTATTTGAGGAACATGACTTTGCGGACGAAAAAGTACCTGAAGTGCAGCGGCACATTCTGGTATTCGTTCGGAATCTGCTCCATGGGCAGCTCGATGTTCAGGCCGATGCTCTGGCCGCCCGCGTCGGCTGCGCCCTTGTTTGCAGCTTCCATGATACCGCCGCCTCCGCCGGTTATTACGGCGAAGCCGGCCTTGGAGATTTCAAAGGCGGTCTGCTCGGCGAGCTTGTAGTAGCGGTCGTGCGGCTGGGCCCGCGCAGAGCCGAAGAATGAAACCGCAGGTCCCACGGAGGCAAGCTCCTCGAAACCTTCGGTGAATTCGGCCATTATCCTGAACAACCGCCACAGGTCTCTTACCGGTCTGTCAACGCTGTCTATCATGAAAAAACCATCCCAAAAAACTTCGTTCTAAAAGGTTGCCGAACCAGGTTCTACCACATATCCGGCTTGTTTGCCGAAGGGCAGTGCTTCGAAATCGGGCAGTTCGGACAATCGGGCTTACGGGCCATGCAGACATTTCGGCCGTGCGTAATGACCAAATGGCTGAAAGCGGTCCAGTTCGCCCTCGGCACTATTTCGGCCAAATCGAACTCCAACTTTACCGGGTCGCCGTTTTCGCTCAATCCCAACCGGCGCGAGAGCCGAATAACGTGCGTATCACATGTGATACCGGGGATTCCGAATGCGTCGCCGAGTACGCAATTGGCCGTCTTTCGCCCGACGCCGGGCAATGTCAAAAGCTCCTCCATAGTGCCGGGGACTTTGCCGCCGTAGTGCTCGACAATCCTGGCGCACGCCCCCTTGATATTGATAGCCTTGTTGCGGAAGAAACCCGTGCTCCGGATGTCCGATTCGATCTCTTTTAAGTCGGCCCCGACCCAGTCGGCGGCCGATTTGTACTTCTTGAATAGATCCTTCGTCACCATATTCACCCGTTTGTCCGTGCACTGCGCCGAGAGGATCGTGGCGATAAGCAGCTCCAGCGGATTTACGAAGCGAAGAGCGATTGTTGCATTAGGATACTCTTTTTTCAGTATGGGCCAGATCTTTTTGACCCTTTGCTTTGCCTGCTCTTTATCGACTTTTGTTTTTTTTCGCTTGGTGACTTTTCCCATAGCTTCCTCACCGCGGTTGCTCTTTAATCGCTATCCGGCAGCTCTTCCAGCAGCCTTCTCAATTCATCGCCGAAAAACAGATTATGAAGACGTACAGGTTCGATCCGGCCGGGCAGGAACAGCAGCGTCACGGGCACGCCGGGTTCGTTGTAGATATTCTTGAGGTCAACCGTTGCGGGCAGGTCGGCCCTGGTGGTGTCTGCCTTAATCGCCAGAACGCCTTTCTTCTCGATGAGCTTTGCGATGTCCTTGCGCTGGTAAACGAACTTGTCCACGACCTCGCAGTTGGTGCACCAGTCGGCCGTGAATTTGACCAGGACGGGCCTCTGCCCGGATTTTGCCGATGCAATCAGAGCCGAATCATAGCCCTGCCAGTTCACGAGTTCCGGTTTGAAAAAGAACCATGCGGCCAGAACGACCACCAGTAGGGCTATGCCCCGGACCAGCAGCTTGCGAGACAGTTTGCTGCCGAACGTCACCCACGTGCCCCACATCCAGACACAGAAGCTGAGCACTACCGCGAAGTACAAGACGTTGATCTTTTCCGCTTCGGGTACGGCTTTGACCAGCTTGACGGCGATGACCAGCAGCAGGAAGCCGAGCGCCTGTTTGAACAGCTCCATCCACCGCCCGCCTCTTGGCAGGCGATTCAACCATCGCGGCACGGAAGCCAGGATCGCATACGGTGCGGCCATACCGAGCCCGATGACCATTATGGCCAGCGTGCCCATAGCCGGGGGCTGGCCCTGAGCCCAGACGAATGCAACGGTGAGTATGCCGAAACTGCATGGCGTGCTCAGTATCGCTGCCAGAAACCCCATTCCGATTGAGCTGGCGTAGCCCTTTCCCGACCCGGATTTGCCGGCAATTGACGAAGGCAGGGCAATATTGAAAATGCCGAACATGAAAAGGGCCATGACTATCATCAGCAGGGCCATGGCCGTCACGATGACGGGATTGCGCAGGTGGTCGCCCCAGCTTAGAGTCCTGCCGTAGAAGCTCTGCAGGATGATATTGGCGCCGGCGAGGCATGCAAAGAACAGCAATATCCCGATACAGAAGGCCAGGCCCATTATGACCGACTGCCTTTTGCCCGTTCTTGCCTGCTCGACGATTCGCATGATGACAATGGGCAGGACCGGCCAGACGCACGGCATGATATTCAGCGTCAGTCCCGCGAGAAACGCCAAAGCCAGGGCGAGCCATGCCGAACGGCCCTGCGCGCGAGCTGCGGCGGGCGAAGCGCCTGCCTCGCCTGTGCCTTCGATGCTGATTCGGCTCCAGGACTCGCGCTGCCCGTAGTTCATACTTGTCGGCAACGTCTTCTCGAACGGCGGCAGGCAAAGCATGCTCGTACAGGTGATGCCGGTAATCTTAACCTGGACATCGCTGATCTCGGATTTGGTTGCAGCCTTGACCGATTTGATGGGCACAAAGACGGTGAAGTTACCGGCATACACTTCGACTTTGGCTCCGACTGGGTCGGTAATTACCTCCCATTTGGGAAAGATCGCGTCGCCGAATTCGAAATCGTCGGACTTCGCTGCGATTTTCAACTCGAACCCGGGAGCCGGCGCGGTTTGCGGACTTGCGTAATAGTGAAGGTCGTGCGTGCCTTCGAATATCGCTACGATGCCGGCTCGCTCGCCCATGCGAGCGGGCTCGAAGCGGACGGACGAGAATTCCGTCTCGTGCCTTGCAAGCTCGACAGCTTTAGTGACATCAGCGCCGGCGGCTGATGCGCAGCAGGTGATTGCAGCGATACAAACAATCAGTGCCGCGGCTGCAAGAAGTCTGTGTTTCGATATGGCAAGAGTTTCTTCCCGCATAAGCGCTCGGAGATAACCGAAGTAGAAAAGGTATTATTCGGCAGACTGTTCCTGCTGTTCCGGGGACTCTGTTTTCGAGTTTTCACTCTTGGCCTGCTCGGCGGCCAGCAAATCGGTGACCGTGGGCTTGTCCAGTATGCCGCCATCCAGAATCAATTTCACCTCTTCAGAATCGAGAGTCTCGTATTTCAACAGTGCCTTTGCTACGTTCTCGACTCTGTCTTTGTTCGACTCAATTAATTCTTTTGCCTTGGCGTATGCCTCGCCGGTGATTTTCTTCACTTCGTTGTCGATTACTTCGGCGGTTCTGTCGGAATACTCTTTCTCGCCCGGCATCGCGTACACCATGTCTTTGATTCCTGAGTCCGGGCCGTAGCTGATTGGGCCAAGCTCCTCGCTCATGCCCCACGTCAGAACCATTTGTTTGGCGATGTTCGTCGCCTGTTGAATGTCCGATTGCGCGCCGCTGGATAGGTCATCGCAAAACATTTCTTCCGCGATTCTGCCGGCGAAGCACACCTTCAGAAGGGCCATGCAGTATCTTTTTGTGAAGATGGTTCGGTCTTTCTCCGGCAGGGCGAAAGTAGCGCCGCCCATCGGCCCGCGAGGAATTATGCTTACCTTGTGCAGCGGGTCTGCGTCTTTCAGCAGAGACTGCACAAGCGTGTGGCCTGCTTCGTGATAAGCGGTGATTTCCTTTTCCTTTTTGTCGATGACTCTGCTCTTCTTTGCTCTTCCCCAGCGGACCTTGTCTCTGGCTTCCTCCAGGTCGGCCATTTCGATATTGTCTTTGTTGGCCATCGTTGCAGCCAGGGCGGCCTCGTTGATGATAGCCGCAAGGTCGGCTCCGCTGAACATGGGCGTGCCGCGTGCCAGCCTCTCCAGTCTGCAATCGGGTCCCAGCTTGACTTTCTTGGCGTGGACTTTCAGTATCTCGACCCGGCCTTTCAAGTCCGGCAGGGGGATGAATATCTGCCTGTCGAATCGTCCCGGGCGCGTCAGCGCGTGGTCGAGAATATCGGCGCGATTTGTCGCCGCGATCACAATCACCTGGTCGTTCGTATCGAAGCCGTCCATCTCGACCAGTATCGCGTTGAGAGTCTGCTCGCGCTCGTCATGACCGCCGCCGACAAAGCCTGCGCCGCGTTTTCGCCCGATTGCGTCAACCTCGTCGAGGAAGATAATACAGGGCGAATTTTCCTTTGCCTGCTTGAACAAGTCGCGTACGCGCGACGCCCCGACTCCGACGAACATCTCGACGAAATCGCTGCCGGATATACTGAAGAACGGCACGTCCGCCTGGCCTGACATGGCTTTTGCCAGCAGTGTCTTTCCGCAGCCGGGCGGGCCCACGAGCAAGACTCCGCGCGGGATACGGCCGCCCAGACGCTGGAACTTTCTCGGGTTTCTCAAGAATTCGATTATCTCGGCTACTTCATCCTTTGCCTCCTCTACGCCTGCCACATCGGCGAACGTTACGTTGGCCTTGTCTTTTCCCTGCAGCCGGTGCCTGCTGCGACCGAAGGACATCAACATTCCGCCGGCGCCGCCTCGAAGGTTCCGCAGGACGAAAAAGTAGAAGAACCCGATCAACAGGACCAACGGCAGGATCCCCGTGATCAGCAGGTTAAGCCAGATATGCTGAGGCGCGGTATCGATCTCAATCTCCGCGTGCTCCTGCAACAGCTCCTTGAGCCACTGTCCGTGCACGTCAGGATTGTAGTTGACCACAAAAGACTTCTTGCCCGCGTTGCCTTGTTGGGAGGAATACGCGTCGTTGAACTGGCCCGTCACTTCGGCGTCTTTTATAGTGACACTTTCGATGTGTTTGCTCTCGATATGCTTGATGAACTCGCTCCAGCTAATCGTATCGATTTTCTGCCACTGGCGGAGTGTCGCCATGAGGATGATTATCGCTACGGCGATGAAGAGGTAGCTGAATGGTCCTCGTCGGTAACCGGGCAGGGGCGGTTTCTTGCCCGCTTTGTTTTGCTGGCCCGACGAAGTCTGTTTCCTATCTTGGCTATCATCCATAGTTTCGTATTTAGCATTTCGTGATCAGGGTCACGAATCTACCAGCTCCTTTCCATCAGTTCTACGATCTTCCGTGCGAGATTGTTTGCAGCAACAGTTGAACCATACTTGAAGTCCTGCAATTGATACTCGGAATAACTTGCCGAGGCGGCGACGGACTTGTGGTCTATCATCAATTCTCCCGTTTTCAAGTTCTTCCATTGGACGACCGCCCGCACTTCGACTTCTTTTTCCAGAACGCCGCCCAGCTCACGGTCGGTGCTGAGCGCATATTCCGCTATCGATACTATTTGGCCCTCTATTACGGTGTCGGCAAGGTCCTGGTCGGATACGATTTTGTAGGGCGTCTCGGCTTCGATACGCTTGGCAATGGCGTCGGAAAGCTCGTACTCGACTCCGCGCCAGAAGGTCTGATTGTCGAACATCTTCACACAGACGCTGCTCACATCCGTCGGAAAAAGCGATTCATTGGAGTAGCCCGCCGTCCCGGCGCAGCCGGCGAGGCCCAGCGACAAAGCGCAGGAGCACAGCAGCACTAATGTGAATTGAAGGCTGTTGACTATGCCGGGATTATTGAGGATTCCTTTCTTCATTTCTCGGGGGGGGCCTCGTCGCCACTTGGCATTTCCTGGTTTGCGGCAAGCATTTCCTTCGCCGTTCGAGCCGCCTCGTTGCCCGGCCAATCTTTCGCCACCATGTCAAAATAAAGATTTGCCGACTGTCTGTTTCCGACTCGCTGGTAATACCGGCCGATACTCAGTTGCTTATCGGCCAGTTGTTCGTTTATCTCTTTTAGTATTCCGTCAACTTCGAGCTTCTTGGCGTCTTCCGGATAAAGCAAGCGAAATCTCTCGTAGCAGCTTTTCGCCGTGCTCAGACAAGAAGCGTCGTAGGAAGCTCTCTTGTATTCCGGATGTTCATTATACACGGCACGTTTGCACCGGGCCATGGCGAGCAACGCATCTCTTCCGACGGTGCCTCTGTCCCTGTGCAGTGATATCTCCCACCATTTGAGATATGCTTCGTTGAACTTTTCTCTTTCTTCGTAGTTTTTCGCCACGGCCAAGGATGCCTCCATCCCCATCGGCTTATCGAAACCGACCCGGTCGGTAATCTTTTCCATGATCTTGATGCCTTCGCCGTACCTTCTCATCCTGATGATACCGAGCACGGTCTTCTTCTGCCCGGCCAGAAAGCCGGTCGCTATCCCAAACTCCCTTTCCAGAGCAGCCTGACGAAAGTCGCTTTTGGCGTGCTCGCTGAGCAGCTTGTCGTAGCTTCTGACCGCTTTGGCCAGCTTGCCTCTGCAATAATAAATCTCAGCCTTGATGAAAATGTCCAGATCCGGTCCGGCCATCTCCGGGAAGTCCTGCTTCAAGGCGTCGAATGCCTCGCGCGCCGCCTCGGTCTGACGGGAATCGACGAGCCTTCTGATTTCAGCCGCCGCCAGCAGGAACCGGTCTTTGTCCCCGGCCGAGACCGCTTTCCAATCCCGGCCGTCCTCCAGGCGCCACGTATCCGCCGGGACAGCCGATGAAGCCGACAGCACAACCGCCACAGCCAATAATGCAGATCGCATCAAGTATTTCCACATATCTTATATCCAGCGCAGCTTAACTGTTTCAACGTTCTTTGCCAGAACCGCCCGACATTATACTCGTTTCTGTAACCATTGCAAACTCGCAGTTCAAAATATGGCATTCCACCAATTTTTCTGTTGCAGCGTGAAAAAACTTGTTTTCTGCCTTCTCCGGAGTTATAAGACTGCGAACGAATCAACCTTATTTTTGCCGACTTTATGGAGGTGCAAGAATGTCTAAGGATTTGCTAACAATTCTACTGATAGTTGCTATTTGCCTGGGGACGGTGTTCTTGAGCGGCTGCCAGACGAACGTGCTCTGCGGTCTTGGCATTGGCGGTCCGTGTGTTCGTCGCATCAGCGCGGAAGAGTATGTGGATAAGATGAAGGCCGGCTGGATAGGACAGATGGCCGGAGTAGGCTGGGGCGGACCCACGGAATTCCGCTTCAAGGGAGAAATCATGCCGGAAGACAAGATGCCGTCGTGGGAGCCGGGCATGATCAACCAGTTCAATCAGGACGATATCTACGTCGAGATGACCTTCGTGCGGACGCTTGAGCTGTATGGGATGAATGTTTCGATTCGCCAGGCGGGGATCGATTTCGCCAACAGCGGCTATAAGCTCTGGCACGCCAACAGGAACGGGCGCGATAATCTGCGAAAAGGTATTGCTCCGCCCGATTCCGGGCATCCGAAGTACAACACGCACGCCGATGATATCGATTACCAGATCGAGGCGGACTACTCGGGCCTGATCGCTCCGGGCATGCCGAACGTGGCCATCAGGCTTGGCGAGAAGTTCGGGCGTCTGATGAACTACGGCGACGGGCTCTACGGCGGCCAGTTCGTCGGCGGGATGTACGCAGAGGCGTTCTTCGAGGATGATATGGAGAAAATCGTTCGCGCCGGCCTGAAGTGCATCCCAAAGGAAAGCCAATATGCCGAGTGCATCCGCGACGTGCTGACGTGGTACAAGCAGAATCCCTACGACTGGCAAAAAACATGGCAGCTCATCGAAGACAAATACCAGGACAATCCCGACTACCGCCGCTTTTCCTGCGACAAGGGCGACTTCAATATCGACGCCAAAATTAACGGCGCCTACATCGTAATGGGTCTGCTGTACGGCGAAGGCGACCCGGACAAAACGATTATTATCTCGACGCGCTGCGGCCAGGATTCCGACTGCAATCCCTCCAATTCGGGCGGCATTTTGTTTACGACAATCGGCTTTGAGAATCTACCGGACAAATTCAAATCGGCCCTGGATCCCGAGGGTAAATTCAGCCACACACCCTACAATTTCCCGATGCTTGTCGAGGCAAGCAAGAAAATCGTCCGAAAAGCGGTCGTGCGGGCCGGAGGGCGCGTGGAAGGACGAGGGCAAAAATCGGAAATGTTCGTCATTCCGGTCCGAAAGCCCAGGCCCAGCAAGCTCGAACTGTGCTGGGAACCCGGCCCGGCGGCAAACAGCAAGTTTACGCCGCAACAGATGGCACAGATCAAAGTGCCCGAAGAATAGAGCAAAAAACGACCTGAAATCTCCCAAGGTGGCGGTGACGCGAGTGTGACCGCCGCC
>JBDREF010000208.1:0-4011 GCA_043820045.1 Planctomycetota bacterium
TGGACTGGATACGGCACCAAGTCCTGCTCTTTGTAGTCTTGACTACCGAGTCTATGACATTCTGGTCCCAGTACGGCCATTCGGGCCAGCTCTTATTCTTCCGAACCGGCTGGCCGCCCAAGATAGCCAACTTGCCCGCCCTGTTCGTGATGTTGCCATAAGCAGGAATGTTTCCCGATGTAACCGCAGCCAGCGACCCCGCCGAAGCCGCCGCAATAAACTGCCGTCTGGTCAAATTATTGTTGTCCATCTCCAACCCCTTTCATTGAGTGTTTTTACCGTTTGAGTATTAGCCATGGAGCCATTATAAACCCGGCCAGTGCGTGATGTGAAAGAAAAAGTCTTGAAACGCGCAAGTCATGTCGAGTGCAGCACAACTGTAGGATGGGCTTTAGCCCATGCTGAATAATGCCGCGAAGACCGCAGTCATCCTCGCTCGGAGGCCATCCCCAAAGCCTTCGTCTTTGAGGCTGCCACCCGGCAACTTACGATTCCAGCCAAAGGCAGGCGCGTGGCTTTTTTGTTGCAAACAGGCGTCCGGTTAGGTATCATGATAATCAACAAGACGGGGCAGATTGAGTATGAGGAATAAAAGCTTTGACTGTATCCAGATGAAAAGACGGGGAGCCGAGTTGGTCCGCGAGCAGTTTGAAGGAAATTCATTCGATCAAGAAGTCGAATACTGGCAAAGGGGAACCGAGGACATGAAAAGGCTCCAAACCCTGGCAAAAGAAAAGAAATAGCTCCCCGAACCCAAGAGGCATACCGCCTGAAAGAGGTGAAAAGTGCGATATCCCACATTGTGTCCCGAAGCGAACTTCGTCATCGCGCGGGCGTGGGACGCTGTGGAGATTTACTGTTTGGGACCCATGAGGCAAGTATCGCGTCTAACGCATTTGTGTACGAGAGACCTACTTTGTTCAAGTTTTTATGCCGTAGGAAATATCAAGGAGATGGAAATAAAGAATCTGACAGAATGAAATGGGACTGAGACAGCAGAGGAATGGATCATGAAAAAGATACTGTTGACTTCTCTATTGACATTGATAGTCGTTGAAAGTGGATGCACTGCATCTCGGACTTCCACCTCAACCTCTACTACAAACCCAGGGGGAATGCGAGACCGGCTACAAGACAAGACAGAAAATGAGGAAAAACAAAGAATTGCCAAAGGATGGGAAGACGCCAGAGCAGAATTGAGAAGGCAGTTGGAGACAGATCAGGAATACTCACGGACAGAAGGAGATAGTCAGCAGGCTGAAATCCAGTCTTCAGAGTTGAAAGATCAAGCTGGAGAACAGCGAACATCTCAAGTTGGACCTAAACCGACCTTTACACATTTGCGATTGTTTAAACCCAACAATCGTCAAAACGGATATGGTGCTGATATCTTCCTCAGAGATGAACTGTCTGAGCAAGAGTTGGTAAGTTTTGTAAAGAGTCTTGCTGATTCTCATGATCCAGTAGTAATTCGCATCTTTATTTCACATATTGCTTATGCTCAAGAACTAAACGGCAACTACGGACCAGAATACGATAGTGGCTACATACTTGTTTATATAAAGAATTTTTCGGGAAGTGGAGCATTCCGCGGATGCAATGAAATCCGTTGGATGCAAGCAACTGGCAAGTTCAGTTCGAAATTTGGAACAAAGACAAGATTATAACAGGGCATTGGGGCTCCCCCATCCTACAAGGCCGTATACAAGTCAAACCTCGTGCGACCATATTTGAGGATTAACGCCTATGAGAAAGAAAACTGTTGTAAAATCATCGATGTTGGTTTCAGTCATCTTGTTTACCCTGCTCGCTTTTTGTTGCCCTGCCTCTGCTGACCTTAAGGGGGGCTGTGCGCGGGTGAATATTACGCCGCCTTTGGGGATTCCTTTGATCGGCTCATACGGCAAGCCGAGCGACGATGTGCTCGATGAGCTTTATTCCAAGGCGATTGTTCTCAATGACGGCGAGAATACCGTGGCGATTGTCTCGTCCGACCTGCTGTACGCGCCTCTGGAGGAAATCACCGCTCCTGTACGGCGGATAATCAACGAAAAGGCCGGCATCCCGGAGCAGAACATTCTCGTCTGCGCTACGCACACACATTCCGGGCCGGAAGTCTTTACCAGGTCCAAACTCGGGCCGAAAGCAGAGACTGAGAGTCCCAAGATTGACCGATCCTACCTCGATACGCTCGTACAGAAAATCGCCAGTTGCGTGCTCATCGCTCACAAGAATATGCAGCCGGTCAGGCTGGGGGCTGCGAAGGGTTCGATCCCTGAAATAGTCTATAATCGAAGACCTAAGAACAATGACGGCCTCGTGAACATGGCCTTCACACTGCCGCCGGAAGTGCGGGCGACAAGGAGAATCGTCACGGGCCCCGATGGCCGTACAAGGGTGACGTTCAACCTCCCCGACGAGCAGACCGAATGGCATTTCGGGCCGATTGATCCGCAGGTTAGTGTACTTCGGATAGAGAACTCCGACGGCGGGATTGTCGGCTCGCTCGTCAATTTCGGCTGCCATCCTGTCACGATATATCCGCACCTCAGCACTTCGATTTCCGCCGACTACCCAGTACATGCGGCGGGTGTTGTGGAGCAGGCGGAAGGCGGCCTGTGCCTTTTCACGCTCGGATTGGCGGGCAACGCGGTCCCGTTCGATAGAGGGGTATCGCCCTGCCGGCAAATCGGCCGTGCGCTGGGAGGCGAGGCGCTTAAGAGGCTTCAGTTTGTTCCGACGACGGACCAAGTCACCGTCAAGGGGCTCAAGAAGAAAGTCGTGTTTCCGACGAAGAAGGTTGAATCGGCGGACAAGACCACGGCCGAAAGTCGCGGAGATGTAGTCACAGAGTTCCAGGTTCTAAGGCTCGGCGATGTTTATATCCTCGGCCTGCCTGGCGAAGTGCTCATTGAAGTAGGCCTGGAGATAAAAGAAAGGGCGGGCCTGGAGAATCTCTTTATTATCACGCTGAGTAACGATTCCATTGGCTACGTCTGCCCCGCCGCCGCTTACGACGAGGGAGGATATGAGCCGACGGGAGCCACCAACCTCGCCAAAGGCGCCGGCGAGATTATGGTGAAGGAAGCTCTGAGCCTCCTTGAGGAAATCAAGTCGAGCCGATAGCCCCAACTCCTTTGTCATCTCAGGGGCTTCACGGCGGAAGTGTTCGAGCCAGCAATCACTATTTGCCGCCTGGTGCCGTTTTGCTGACCAGCTCGTGGACTTTGGAGACAATCCGCTCCTCGACCGACGGTGCAAACGGCCCGGGCAGCTCGGTGTATCGCATGGCGTCGCCGCCCTCGTAGCCCCCTTCCCGCAGGACGCGGAGCGAAGGGATGTATCCGAAAACATCATTGGAATAACCGGCAACCCAAACTACCGGGCCGGCGAGTTCCTTCTTAAGACGTAGCGAATAGTCCACCACAACCTCGCCCGCCAGCGCTACCATCGTCAGGTCGTCTCCGAACCGCACAACCTGCACCAGATACGGGTATGTTTTCCGAATTGTCCCGGTCTCGTCGAGTTCTCTCAGCAGCACTTCGGCGTGGCGGCGTTCGTACTTGTCGTTTGACTTGGCCTGCTGTTCGAGCTGCTCTCGGCCGGGCGGCTCGGCAAAGTCCAATGTCACTGTATCCAGACCGGCTCGGATTGGCCCCCTGATCGGCTGCGCCGCGCAATCGAGCGCTGTTTCGACTCCGTTCGCCAGTGCTCGGGCGTGCTGTTTGCAGTATTCGAGGTCTGTCTCCTTTGGCCTGGGGTACGGGTTCTGGTCGCCGCCGCAACCGGCGATGAACATCGCGGCCGCTTCCGGATGCCTCTGCTCGATGTATGGCTGGGCGAAGCCGGGGTAGTCGCCGCAGAACTGGTAGAAGCTCAGGGTCGTGCTATGGCATGCGTATCCGAACATGACGGCCCGCAATTTGCCGTCGTCGCCGTCAATCCGAAGGACGGGGACATCGTGGTCGACCGGGCCGTCCGGGTTCGGACTGTTCCGAAAGCCGGTTTCGG
>JBDREF010000209.1:0-3636 GCA_043820045.1 Planctomycetota bacterium
GTCCACCAGTTCGAAGAAATCGGGATCCTGCGTGTCCCGGGTGTCGTCCCGGCCGTCGAGGTAGAGCTTGACCTCCGGATAGGAGATCGGCGCCAGTGGCGGCATGGTTAATGCCACATGGTGCCATTCGCCGTCGTTAAGGCTCGTATCGCCCTGGATATTGCCGCTGCCGTGCTCGACGCGCAGTCTGCCGGAATTGATGCGGAAGTCCACTCTCCGGCGACCGGCGTTGCGACCCCAGTACGCGATGTCGCCCTCGTCCCCGGTGGCCGTCGTATTGACCCACGCGCTCACTGTCACGGGGCTGGCGCTGAAGATGCCCAAATAGCCGTCGACGGTGAAGTAGTCGCCGTCGCCGTCCAGGGCCAGGGCCTGGCCGGAGTAGCCCGCCTCGAAATGTGCGTCCCCGGCGAGCGTGCCGTTACGGCCGTTGCCGGAGGAATCGAGCCCGTTGCCGTCGAACTTCCACCAGCCGGCAAGAACGGGGTCCGCTGCATTGGCCGTGCCCGTCACGGCCGCGCCTAATACTAAAACGAAAGAAAATAGGCAAATCAGTTTCTTAGACATAACTGCCCTCCTTTAAAGTAGGGTTACGTTAATCGGTATTGCTCCGGCCACACGCCAGGGCAAATAGCAACTATTTTAGCGCTGAATGAACTTTGTCCGGTCAACCCGGGAAAGCCTCGTAAGACTTGATACAACCTCCTTTCTTCCGAAGACGGCATCGGCCGCTGAATCCGCGGCGTACCGTTCTGCTGATATCACCCGTTACGTGTTGTTGTGCATATTACTGGATGCTTCCGGAAACCGTTAATGGTCCCCTGAAGTCTTTGTGGGAAAAGTCGAATTGCGCCGGTACTTGCCTGAGTCGTCTTCGCTCAGGGCCTGTCGCCTGCGAATACGAACTTCACCATCTCCATTTATAACAGATTTGCAGGCTTCAGGTCAAGGAAAAATCTCCGCGAGAGGGCAAAATATGCACTTTTTCCCTCGAAAACCTCCTGCCGTTGCTGCTTTAAGCCCGGCGAAGGACAAAATCAACATCCAGAACCGTCAGTTCCCCGTCGCAGTCGAGGTCGCCGCCACCCAGCGTCCCGGCGCACTGGTGGCAACTGACAATTGTCTTGAGGTACTTCTTCTCCAGCAACGGCGGGATCAGGTCGTAAAACTTCCGCTCCACCGGATACTTCTCTTCGTCTGACTTTTAGTGTTTTGTTATAACTTGCCCTCGTTTTCATATCCGCTCGGCGATAAAGCGGGCTTCCACGGTGCCGACGGAAGCTTACTCCGTGGCAAAGTAAGCTTCCTTTATGGCATAGTAAGCCTGCTCCGTGCCAAAGTTGACTTACTTCGTGACCAAGTCAACTTACTTCATGGCAAAGTTAGCTTACTTTACGGCATTTCAGGCTTACTCCATCGTATAGCAAGCTTACTTTACGGTCATGCAAACGACCTCCGGCACGGGGCAAATCAACTTGTGCGTTGTGTAAATAAATGTAAACACAAGAGAGGCCGCCTATAAGACAAAGATCAGATGCGAGTCATAACCGCGGATGGACACGGTTATCCTGTTATCCTGTCAAAAATATTAGACACAGATTTCACTGATTTGCACAGATGACTGCGCCCGAATTAAGTAAGATGTCCCACGAATTTCCCGTCTTGTTGGCAGGTTCATGTATCTCGGCATTTCGAGGCGCCAGACACTTTGTTGTAAAACGGGAGCTCGCCTTTGCTCTGTTCCTTGAATTTCTCAATCCAATAATCTTCCCACTTCACCTGATCATCTGGGTCCGAGACTATTGAATATTCTACAACGTCAAAGTCCCAGTCCCTACGCTCAGGTGACAGAAGGCGGGATTTCACCGGTCCCCGCCCAATGTAGACGACTTCTCCCCCTTCGCGTATGTACCGATACACGCCAGCTGCTTCACTCGGGATGTCCTCGGACTCGCGTGCGCGGCGCTCCTCGAAGGCAGGGCATAGTCGGATGACCCACTTTCCCCCTTCCTTCTTCGGCGGGAAGCGCCGATTCTTCGCGTCCTCTCTCGTAACGGCCTCAATCCATGGATGTTTGCGCACAGTACCAGTTGCCGCACATTGAAGCGCCTTTCGCTTCTGCCCTTTCTTGTCCGAGCTTGCCGCCGACATGGAGAACGAGTTTGGACGATCCTCTTTGTGAAACTCGAAACCAATTTTCCTATTGTTGCCATCCACGTAGACCGTTGCTCTTGTCGCCGGCTCCAATTCAGCCTGCCGCACAAACGCCGCATTGAACCCGAAGTGCGACTTCGAGACGGAAATGAATGGAGCGTCGCTGCCCTCAAAGTAGTCTTCGCGTGTGACCAATTCCCATCCCATCTGGCATTCTCCTTTCCTGCCAACGTTACGGCTGTGCTGCCCCGCGGCCTGCGGGGTCAGCACCAGCCGATTGTTCGGCCTCTGATCCACTGCCACTGGCTTCGTGCTCCACTGTCAACTTGTCACGAAGCCAATAGCCACCCGGGTCATTCGGACTTGCGGATGATGTTTCGTATAGCTCCTGGAACTCGGCCGGGCCGACATTCACTGCATCGCCAAGTCCTGAAATGTCAGTTACAGCTTGCTGGAGATGCTCATCCAACCGCGCCAATGCTCGCTGGCAGAGGCAGTCATCGTGGCTGATTGTATCCAGGAAGACCTGTGACGAGCGCAGGAAGTCATCCGCGAAAACGGCTGTGTCAACGAACAACACGCCGACGTCTGGTAACGATGCCCCCCGAGTTCCGCCGTCGAGACACAGGCGCCTCAGATGAAGTTCCTTATGGCGAAGCCCGATCAACAATCCGGGCTTGACGATGCCCTCATGCACCTGCCCACACCGCACATCCGTGTAGAGGCAAGTCGCCAGAGCTGGCTTGGCATACTGCTCCCTAATTTGTCCCATCCACTCCCGGATGTACCATAGCGACCCTGTCCTGCTTTTGTGTAACAACCCCCTGCCTTGCTTTTTACGGTCATTCAGCTCGGAGTCTGGAACTCCGAGCGATCCGAAAAAATCGATGCCGCTGAAAGCGGTTAACAGGTATGGTCCAGCTCCAATCTCCGAAGCAACCTTGTAACTTTCCACATCGGATCGCAGATAGGCAAGGACCTTCTCGATGTGTGCAAGCAGTTCTCCTTTAGTCATCGCAAATACTCCCCGTTGATTATCGCACCCATTGCAATGGTATGCGGTTGCCCAAAGTACGCAGAACAAGTTATTATCTGTTTTTACTGAGAACACCGGATATGCTATTCCTGAGAATAGCCATTGACAACAATAATATAGGATTATAAGCTACTTCCTATCTCGATAACACCGGAATATGAGTATTATCAGTAATTCTCGGTAACATTCAAATTCGTACAGTGCTGTCAGATTTGCGTCGGGCAAATCGGGGGACACCAGCAATTGCGGCGATATACTGTACGGTCTCTATCCTTGCCCATGTTTAAGACCCCTTTCAATATTTACAATATTATTCGAGAGTAAACTATTATATAAACTATAAACAGAACTAATCATCTTTATACTTGGCATCAATCCATTGAGACGTTGTTAGTTCAAATGTCGTCCAATGAGCTTTTGAGAATTGTTCTTCGATAATCCTGATT
>JBDREF010000210.1:0-2595 GCA_043820045.1 Planctomycetota bacterium
CAATCGTCCTTTCGAGCTTATGGCTTCACAAAAGCTCCGTTATGCCGGCTATGACGGCAGGCTTACGGACCTGACATCGGATGCTCCGGCGGACCTTATCTGCATGATAAGCGACAACTGGACGAACCATTTCACATGGAATGGCGTCGGCGAAATGCCCGCGGAAGAACGCCGTAAATTAGGACAGATTGTGCAAACTGCACACGCCAAAGGCAGGCTGGTGAGATTCTGGGCGACGCCGGACAAGCCATCTACGGCCAGAGAGGCGCTCTGGCGCGAACTGCTCGCGGCCGGCGTCGATGTGATTAACACCGACGACCTCCGAGGGCTGCAACGATTTCTTATGTCGCGGCGACCGGGGTAAATACACTCTCTGCACCGCCGGCGGGAGATGTCCTGATAGGAACTCAGTGGGTTTTGCGAGTGCAGTACCAGAACATCGCCACCATGACCGCAACAATTATGAAACCTGCGGTATTCATCTGTCCGACTCCTCCACTACAATGCTGAATTGCGAGTCTGTCTCGATGAATCTCTATACGCGAATTCTATCACACGCCCATTCGGGCGGTCAAGTAAATTCCAAGAATTACCAATTTTGAGAATTAACACGTTACGCGAGGTCTCCGGGCTATTGGCCAGGACATCCCGAGGCACAAATCACCGGGAATATTGCCCCAAAGCCCCGTTGTGCCGCTACCCGGGGGTGGCTTGGCCCATGGGGTCTACTTTTTCGGCTAATGGCTCTCTTTTTTTCTTGACCGGGGCGATGCCTATCTGATATAAATACAACTATGAGCATCAGTGGATTCTCAGCCTTGCAGCAGTAGAAATTGCAGTAATTTCGTTCGGGTTATTTGCGCCAATTGAGTTATTGGCGTCGGGTCTCGGAAGAGAGGAGGTGCCGTCATATCGCAAACTGTCGTTCTGGGGGGCATAGAACGGATACAATTCAACAAACAAGCCAGGGGCCAGCGCAGGTCGGCCCAACACGAAATTCTTTTTGAAAGGAGGATTATTATGTGTAGAAGATTGTCTATTTTGGTTTCTCTTATCCTGGTGCTGAGCCTGTTTCTGACATGCACGGCTAAGGCGGACCTCATCGGCTGGTACAGGCTCGATGATGGTTCCGGCACCACCGCCGTCGATTCGTCCAGCTACGGCAACGACGGCACCCTCCAGGGCACTACGAAGTGGGTCGCGGGCTACTACGGAGGCGCGATTGAATTGAACGGAAGTGGTGACTGGGTCGAAATCAACGGCATAGCCGACGACCTCACAGACAACGATTTCTCGGTCAGCGCGTGGATCAAGACCACTATGACGGGCGACGGCAACGTGATTGGCTCTAACGACAGCGGCAGCGGCCACGATTTCATTTTTGGCGTTGATGGTGGAAATCTGCTGGTGGAAGCGGACAGTCTTAATACTTACCCACCCGCTATAAACGACGACGAATGGCATTTCATAGCGTACGTCAGGAACGGTACCACCGCATACGCATACACCGATGGAGAGCTGGTAGGCACGGAGACCCCATCGGGCAACCCGGCCGGACAGGCACGCTGGTCGATAGGGCAGGAATGGGACACCAACCCGAGTGACTTCTACGGGGGTTTGGTGGATGACGTCCATTTCTTCAGCCACCCCTTGACCGAAACCGAGATTCTGACCGTCATGACAGGCGAGGGATATCCGAAGGCTTCGAGGCCGGACCCGACCGACGATTCTTACCTTGAGGATACATGGGTAAGCCTTAGCTGGAGAGCAGGAGACTTTGCGGTCTCGCACGATGTCTATTTCGGCGAGAGTTTCGACGATGTGGACAATGGCACAGGCGAAACGTTCCGAGCCAACCAGACCTCTACGTTCTATATTGTCGGCTTCCCCGGATTCCCTTATCCTGACGGCCTTGTTCCCGGCACAACTTACTATTGGCGAATCGACGAGGTCAACGACGCCGAGCCCAACAGCCCGTGGAAGGGAGACATATGGAGCTTCAAGATTCCGCCGAGGACTGCCTACAATCCGGATCCTGCGGACGGCTCGCAGGTGGCGGATACCGCCGCTCAACTTAAGTGGACAAAAGGCTTCGGCGGCAAATTGCACACAGTTTATTTCGGGACCGATTACGATACGGTAAGCAACGCAGCCGGCGGGATCCCGCAGGGCACCACAACTTATAATCCCGGCGCTCTCCAGGCCGAAAAGGTTTACTACTGGCGTGTTGACGAGTTCGATGCGCCGACAACGCATAAGGGCGATGTGTGGGGCTTCTCGAGCCCCGGTGCAGTCGGCAATCCTTCGCCGGCCAACGGCGCCACAGATGCGCAGATGACTGGAAAGCTGAGCTGGACTGCGGCGGCCACCGCCGTCTCGCACGATGTGTATTTCGGCACGGATAAAGACGCCGTGAGAAATGCCACGAAAGCTTCGCCCGAGTTCAAAGGCAATAAGGCGCTTGGCTCTGAGAGCCTGGATCCCGGCAAACTTGCCTGGCAAAGCGACTACTACTGGCGCGTCGATGCAGTTTACAACGCCGGTCCGGTGAAGGGCCTTGTCTGGGGCTTCACGACGGCCGATTTTATCGCAGTG
>JBDREF010000211.1:0-14903 GCA_043820045.1 Planctomycetota bacterium
GCCTGCTGGCGGTGCCCCGCCTGATAGAAACTCAGTACCGCATTTACGAGCATATTTCGGTGGCCGTTCCGGAGCGATTCGTAGGTTCCCTTATCGTCCTTGTGCTTTTCGATATTAGCCAGCACCATCCTGTTGTAAGGCTGGAACATTCTCAGGTCCGGCCGCAGAAATACTTCCTGCAGTATCCGGGTCTGCGTCTCCTGCGATCCTTCGCTTACAGGCACCTGCACCGGCATGTTGCGGATAAACATTTTGCCGTTTCGGAAAAGATTCTGCAGGCTGTGGCCTACGATTCTGGCCGTGTTGGCTTCAGTCATCTCAATCTCTTCGGACTGCTTGCCGGCGTTTATCCGAAGGCCCTTGATGGCCCAGTATATCGCGTGGCTGTCGGCGTGCCGCCAGTCTAACGGCAAATGGGTGTTCGGATCGGCGAAGTTCGTCGGGCCGTAGGTTATGTTCAAGTCGAGCATCAGGGCCGGGTCCAGCTTCCACGTTTTGCGAAGCTCGTAGGCCTTGGCAAAGATATCGAACTTCTTGAGGGCTTCGGTGCCCCTGAAATCGTCTATTGCCTGTGCGGCGGCGGGTTTGTAGCTGTCTGCGTTTCGGCGCAGCCACACGTAGTGACTCGGAAGTTTCGCGTCGTCGGAGAAAGCCTCGTCCGCCGATTTCAGGGCCTTGACCAGCGCGGCTACGTTCGGGTCCTGCATAATCTCCTGCAGGCCGGCCGGCGCCCTGGCGAGAGCTTCGAAGTAATGGTTGTCCTGGGTATCGAACTGGTTGTCTTCCGAGCTGAGCAGCGGCTCCATGGCCGAAGCAAGCTGGAGCTTGTAATACTTGTGCGCATCGTCCGAGACGCCGCCTATCTTGTGCTGGAATATCCTGGCCAGCTCGCGGTAAAGCGTGAGGTTCTTCAGCTTGTACTTGCTGATGGCCTCATCGCGAAGCAGCTCATAGCCGTTCCTTACCCAGCGCCATCGCTGATCGGGCTGGGTCGCAGGTATAGCAACGGAGATATTGTATGCCATATTCCATGCGTGGAATTCCCACACCGATGCGAAGCGAGGCTGCAGGAGGGTAATCCATTCCGCAAGCTGCCTTGCATCGAAGAACTGCCCTTCTTCCTTGAGCTTGTCGGCCCGCATCCACAGGACATCCACGACCAGCCCGCGAAAAGCTCCGGTTGCGACCGTGGCAAACACGAGCGAGGGCGGCATGTTCTCGGGCGTGTCGATGAGCAAGTTCATCTCCTGACGCTGGCGATTGATGGAATCGAGCTGCAGGCCGGCGGCGATAAGCAGACCTGCGGCAAGTATGATACAGGCAAAACAGATTATCGTGTCACGTAAACGCATACGAATATACAGAGCCGACTGTCACGGCTCCTGGGTACGCCTTAGACTATGATTCTTGCAATTTCTCGACAACTGAAAACGACCAGGCCCAGGACCAGCACCAGAACCCCCTTGATGCAGACCACAAAAAGTGCGCATTTGCCCAATAAGGACCAGCTCAACAATCGTGCAGGCACCAGGAACTTCGTGGGGTTAAAATTGTCGAACTGCGGCAGCAGCCGGATCATCCATTTGATTGTGTAGGAATATACCGCACCGACGTTTCCGCTCAAATAGTCGAAGGATTCGATAACGAAGCCGCTGAAACTTGCGGTAAAGAAAAGCACCAGAGAAAACAGTATTGCCACCGGGAACGAGAGGAAAGTAGAAGCCATTACGCCCAGGCACGCCAGGAAAACCAGACGAAACAATATCATGAGGGCTGCCCTGACGAAATTGGCGGTGAACGTATCGGCCTTGTAAAGCACTTCCAGCCCGTCCGGCGGGAAGATAACGACGGTGTTGCCCGGCGAGCCGTTCAAAAATGCAATCGCCAGGTGGCCGCTTTCCGGTACAACGTTGGCTGGAACCTCTATTTCATGAAACGTCCCGACCGAGTGTACATGGATCTGGTCGTAAACCGGCGTCTTGCTTTCTGTGCCGTATCGGAAGTGCTGATAATCCCCCACGTACCATCGGCCATAGACCTGCGCATCCGGAGGATTCGGCCAGACTTCATATTTGAATCTTATGAACAAGCTCTCCGAGAGCGGCTCGATGTTCTGGAACTCCCAAAGGAGCATCCCGCCCACGTCGGCGGCACGCTTGGATATCTCGGCCTGCCTGGTCAGCTCGGCTATGATCTCTTCGGGCGGCGTATCGGCGGGTAATTCGTCGCGGCTCTTGAGGCTCTCGTATCGCTCCTGGACCTCCTTTGTTACGTCCACTTCCGGGATGGTCAACGCGGCCCGTGCGGTGAAGAACTGGGTGTTGGCCTCGGCAAGGTCGCCCTCGGATGCATCGCGAAGTCGCGGCATGTAAATGGTAATCGTATAGATGATAGCGGCGAATATACCGAGGAGAATCAAGTCCAGTACCAGTACGCCGAGCAGCTTGCCGAGGAGAAACTCGCGACGGCGAATGGGCTTGGTTATGACGGTATATATCTGTCTCTGTTCGATGTCGCTTGTGACCGTGTAGATCGAGATGATGATTGTGAGCAGGCAGAGCAGAAAACTCGTGAGCGAAAGGCCGTAGCTGACGAAAGTTTGCAGCCTGCCCTTCAATGTTTCGTCGCCCGTGGTCGAAAAGCCCAAAACGCCAAGCAGGACAATCAGCAGCAGGACGAAGACTACGGCCACCTTCATGCGCAACGCCTGCTTTATGGTGTTTGTGGCGACAGCCCAGATACTACGCATCGCCGGAGTCTCCTGCCTGCAAAGTGTCGTTGCTTGCCTTCTCCTGTTTGTCGTGGCCTGAGCGGCCTGTGAGCTTATCCAGAATGTCTTCTTTGACCTGCTGCTTCGGGGCATCGGGCTCGACTGCTTCTGTCTCGATTTTTTCCTCTCTAACAGCAGGCTCAAGTTGGGGCGGCTCGGCCGTGCCGGTTAGTTTGCCCAGCAGGTCCTTGTCCGGTTCCGGCCGGGGGCTTTCAGCCGCGGCGACCTTCTCCGTCGCAGGACGTTCAGCAGGGACCGGTTGTGATACAGTGGCCGAAACAAGCTTGTCGAGTATGCCTTCCAGAGGTTTTTCCTGCGTGAGGAAATCGCCGATCTTGGTTGTGCTGACGGCGCCGCTCGTGGGCTGGGCCTGCGCCTGGGCGGCCGTAACCGTCCTGATGAAGAATGTCTCGAGCTTGTCCATAGGGCTGGTTACGACGCACTCGGCATTTTCGGCCTCGACCAACTGCCTTATCTTATCGACAGTCGAGTCGCTTATGGCGTCGGTCGTGATCTGTCGTTTGTTCGTCTGCTGCAGGAGGTCCCTGACCTGGCCCTGAGTCTGTATTCTTCCGCCGTACAGAATCGCTATTCTATTGCATACATCCTCAACGTCTGCGAGCAGGTGGCTGCAAAGCAGAATTGTCTTGCCGCGCTCTGCGAGTTTGATAATCAGGTCTTTTATCTGCCTTGTTCCGATTGGGTCCAGTCCCGTTGTCGGCTCGTCCAGTATGAGCAGGTCGGGATCGTTAATCAGAGCCTGTGCCAGGCCGATTCTGCGCGCCATGCCTTTCGAGAACGTGCCGACGGGTCTGTTCGCGACGGCTTTGAGTCCTACCATGTCGAGCAGAGCCTCGATACGCATTTTCCGCACCTTGGGCGGTAGTCCGAACAGCCTGCCGTAGAAATCGAGGGTCTCTCGGGCGTTCAGGTACCTGTACAGGTAGGATTCTTCGGGCAGAAAGCCGATTCTGGAGTTGGTCTTCGGGTCGGCTCCGTCGCCGCCTAACAGCAGGGCCTTGCCCTTTGTCGGATGCAGCAGGCCCAGCAGCATTTTCAGAGTCGTGGTCTTGCCCGAACCGTTCGGGCCCAGGAGTCCGAAGACCTCGTTGTAGTGAACCTGGAGTTCCAGGTTATCGACGGCGTAAACTTTTGCCCGGCCCCACCAGTCGGAAAAAATCTTCGTCAGAGCAAATGTCTCAATTGCGTATTCCATAATTCTTATATGTTCAAACCCGGTGTGTAGTTCGCTCCGGATCTGTTGGCCTAAACATGAACATGGGGTTCGTGGTCGAGTTCCTCCCCGAAGCGGACCAACCGGGCGCTGTTAAAGACAACAATCAATGAGCCGACAAAATGCAGCATTGCGGCGTAGATTGCCGGCAGCCAGGCCGCCGCACCGGCGGCTATACCAAGGACAATGAAGAGCATTCCAAAGCCGAGATTCTGATAGATGACGCGCCCGGTCTTGCGGGAGAGGCGGACGAGGAATGGCAGCCGCCTGAGGTCGTTGCTCATCAGGGCGATGGAAGCCGAGTTTATCGCTACATCGCTTCCCGCGGCGCCCATGGCGATGCCAAGGTCCCCCGCCGCCAGGGCGGGAGCATCGTTTATGCCGTCGCCGACAACCACAACGGTATGGCCGTCTCTCTTGATCTGCTCGACGATCGCCAGTTTGTCCTGCGGCAGACAGTGGGCCTTGAAATCGGTACAGGCCAACTCTGCGGCGACCCTGCCGGCCACCTCGCTGCGGTCACCGGTGAGCATAGTCACTCGCTTGACGCCGATATCGATCAGCTCCTTGATAGCCTGCTGAGCTTCGGGCCTGGTCTTGTCCTTAAGACCGATCCACCCGATACAATTCGAATCCTTGGCAACGTAAAGGGTGCTAAAGCCCTGCTCTTCATGAAGGGTCGGGTCGGAGACGTTGCTCATATTCACGTTGCTTTCCCTGAGAAACGTATCCCTTCCGACAATGATTCTCGACGAATCGACGAGGGCGGTTACGCCTTTACCCGGCGTTTCCTGGAAGTTGTCGGGCCCGGGCAGGGAAATCCCCGCCTCTCTGGCCACTTCCTGCAGCGCCCTTGCAGCCGGGTGCTTGCTCATCTGCTCCGCCGAGGCGGCTACGGCCAGCAACTCGGCCGGTTCGATGCCCTCTGCGGGCGTAAGCTTGGTTACGTACAGGCGGCCGGTCGTCACCGTGCCGGTTTTGTCGAAGACCATCGCCGTTATCTTGCCGGCAATCTCCAGGTCGGCGACATTCTTTATAAGGATACCGAGCCGGGCGGAGGCCGAAATTGCAGCCACCATCGCCGTTGGCGTCGCCAGAATCAACGCGCAGGGGCAGGAAACCACGAGTATCGTAATCGCCCTGTCCATATCGCGGGTGAAAAACAGGACTATCCCGGCAATCATCAGTATCGTCGGCGTGTACCACTTAACGTAGCGGTCGATTATCCGCATGATCGGAATTTTTGTCTGCTCGGCCTGTATGATCAGCGACTGGACTTTGCCGAGGGTCGTATCCTTGCCGGCCTTGGTCACGGTTATATCCAATACGCCGGTGAGGTTATTTGTGCCCGCGAAAACCTGCATTCCCGGCACTTTATCGACCGGCAGAGATTCGCCTGTTATGGTTGCTTCGTTCACCGAACTGAGGCCCTTTGCGACCTCGCCGTCGGCCGGGATGTTGTCGCCGGGGCGGACGCGGACACAATCGCCCTGTTTAAGGCTGCTTACTTTCACCTCTTTTTCGTTCCCGCCGGCGTCGAGGAGATTCGCCCTGGTAGGCGTCAGCTTTATCAGCGACTCGATCGAGGCACGGGCTCCGAGTGCGGTTCGGGTCTCGATAAGCTCGCTCAGCAGCATGAAGAACGCGACGATGCCCGCGGTGGCGTATTCCTGCGTTGCGAAGGCGGCGATTATCGCCAGGGCCACCAGCTCGTCCATGTGTGCCTCTCTGTGCATGAGGCTCTTTATCGCGTGCAGAACAATAGGCGTGCCGAGCAGTATCGCACCGGCCATTGCCAGGATTACGGTATTGAAATGACCCTCGCCGTAGATGAACTTTGCGATGCCGCTGTTGATGAGAAGCACTCCGCCGGCCAGGGTCCCCAACAGTGCCAGGCTTACGCCAATCTGCTTGCCGTGAGTATGCTCGGCGGCGATGTCGTTCTTAAAATGTAGGTGTTGGTGTGCCATAATAATAGTCTCTTGCTTCTTAATCTGCCTCCACTTGCATTATTAAGGTCGCGCCCTGATTGTAAGTTTATCGACCTTGCTCTGCCGACTGCTCCCTGCTTGCTTTCGGTTTCAACGCGGGGTCTCTGTTCAAAAGGACTCGAAGCTCTCTGCCCTTGGTACCGCCGGCGGTTTGAAGAACGAATTTCTCATCTGCGTTCTCAAAAATTTGCTCGATGGCATTGAGATAGATTTCCTGGAGTACAAGCTTCGGGCGTAGTCTGTATTCGGGCAGCAGGCGCTCGAGATAATCGGCGTTGGCTTTGGCGGTCTCCACGACCCTTGCCCGATAGGCCCGCGATTCGGCGATTTTCTCCTGGGCCTTACCGGCCAGCCGGGACCACAGCATCTCTCGGGTCTCTTCGCTCACGTTTTGGCCGTGCAAAGCTGCAGACAGCTCGTTGGCGACCGGGCCGGCAGCTTCGTTGAGCGTGTTCTCTGCGTAGCTCCGGGCCTCAGTCTTCGCCTTCTGGGCGGCCTGACTGGCCATTATGGAGGCCTCAAACGCGATCTGGGCCTGCCGGGGCGGTTCGCTCTTGGTCAATTGTACCGACACAACCTTTATGCCGCTTTCGGTTTTGTCGAGTTTTTCCTGCAGCAGTCTTTTTACCTCTCTCGGGATTCTCTCCGAGCTGGAAATCGCCTCTTCGATCGTATAATTGACCATCGTGGTTACGACGGCGTCTTCGAACATGCTCTCCAGAAGCGGCTTTGCGCCCTTTTCACCTGTTATGACATCGAAGTAGATGTCGCCCGGCTTGACGTCAGCGACGTAAACGTTGCGGAAGAACCGCTCGGGGTCGTCGATCTGATAGGTCAGTTGCCATTTCGTGTGGGCGATATTGTAGTCGCTTCCATCGGAGCCGGCCTGGGCCCCTCCGCGGCCGGCGGACAAATCGCCCGTGGCGCCCGTCTGCTTTTCGCTTCGTGTTATGCAATAGCCGTCTCGTATGGGATTAAGCGGCTGGTCCGGACGGACCGGACGAGGCCTCTCGGCGAGCATATCCTCCTTCGTCTGGAAGTACCAGAACGAGTTGATGGCCAGGTTTACTTTCCTTTCCACGGGGATTTTGATTATTTCGTCTATCGGATAGGGTAATATCCAGTGCGGGCCCGGGCCCAGAAACCGCTCTTCGCCCACGCCTCGAATCTTGCCGAATCGCAGGACGATTGCCTGTTCGTCGGAGCCGACCGTCTCGAAGCCGGAGGCGAGGAAAGCGACGATCAGCACGATCATTATTACCTTCAGGATGATGAAGCTTATCCGCAGTGCTTCGGAAAGGCTCTTGCCGGCGGCGTCAAGCTCGGGCCCGACAGGCTCTTGCGATGCCGACGGATGCGGATGCTTGTGATCTTCGTTATGTTTTTCTGCCATGATACCTGTAACTAATTATGACCTGTGTATTATGGTTGGTTGGGCTCGATCTGCTTAAGGTCGGGCATACCCTTCAGGAGCGTGAACGGCTCGACGTCCGTCGGCACGACAAAAGTGGTTCCGCTTTCCATGATTTTCTGCAGCGCCTCGAGGTCGCGAAGAAACATTGCAAGTTTGGGATTCGCATCAAGCTTCTTGTAATGTTTGGCGGCCTCGGCGTCGCCTTTGCCCCGAATAACCTTTGCCCTGGCCTCGGCTGCTGTGATTAACTCGTCGCTTTTCGACTTGGCGTCGGTCCTTATCTTAATCGCCTCGGCATTTCCCTCTGAGATTATCCCATCGGCCCGGCGGGTCCTTTCAGCGATCATTCGTGCGAAGACCTCTTTGCTGACTTCCTCGCTGACTTTGAGCTGTTTGATGCCGAGGGCCTTGATTTCGATTCCGTAATTCGCATTCGTCACCGCCTGCTGAAGGTCGGACAGCATCTCGCCTTCAATTTCTTCGAACTTGATTTTTGACGGGTCCCCATTCACGAATTCGGACAGGTAATGGCGGCCGATCACGTTGTTCTGCGTGTTGCGGATTCGGGTACGAAGCAGTTCATCCTCGGCCTTCTTGACGGTTTTGATGGAGTTGAAAAATTCCAGCGGCTTGGCTATTCTCCAGACCACGTAAGTGTTTACGATAATAGGCTCGCCGCTGGCCGTGGGTGTCTCTTCCACCTCCGGCGCGAAAACACGCATGCGTGAATCGAACTTGTAAACCTGCTGGATCGGGAACGGCCACTTGAAGTACGGCAGTCTCCTCGGCCCGAGGATTTGATCCGTAGGCCTGCCGAAAGTAGTCACCAGGCAGGACTCGGTCTCTCTGACCTGGAACGAGACCAGATAGAGCCCGAGGGTGACGACAATGAAAGCGATGAAAATTGCGATGGCTATGTTTCTCATTTTGCGCTGCTCTCCTCAAAGCTGCCCATGTCGTATATGCTGGGGGACAGCTTTTCCTGAAGGTCAATTATTGTAACTTGAGTATCATTTTGATCGGCCACTACCACGTATTTCCGTATGTTCTTGAGGGCCTCCTCGAGCATTGCCAGCCTCTGCTCGCGCACGTAGATTTCGGGGGCGGCATCATAGGCCTTGAGCTGGCCGGCAAAACGCTCGCCCGTCGCTTCGGCGAGTGTCTCTTTGCCGAAGGCGTAACTCTGCGATTCTCTGAGCGTTTTGAAAATGGCCCCTTTGGCTTTTGCAAAAGCAATGTCCAGCCGGTTGCCGAGATCCTCCATGTCCTCCCGGGAGTTCGCGTATTCGGCCTGCCGGTACTTTAAGGCAAGGTCGTAAAGCGCGTTGGCGTCTTCCACGGAACCCACGAGAGTGCTCAAAAGCCTGTCCCGCTCGGCTTGCGCCTGAAGGATAAGGGCCTGCTTCTTCTGAACGGCGCTGATGACCTTCTGATAGTCCGGCGCAACCTCCGCCGGAGGGTGAATACCCTGCAGGCCCACGAATACGATTTCAACGCCCAGTCCGGTCTCGTCGGCGGCTTTTTGGATCCTTTCTGTCAGCGTATCTCTGGCTTTAGCTCTGCCTTTGCCGAGCAGGCTGTCGGCCGTATCCGCTTCGTTATCGATATCGATCTTTGCGCTGGCGGCGAACCGTGTCAGTTCGCGATAGCAGATGGATTCGAGCAGTTTTTCCGGCTCTTCATGATTGTAAAGAAAAGAATGCAAGTCCTTTATTCTGTATTGAACGGGTACGGCGGCTATCACAAGACTCACGGGGACAGTTCCTCCGGGAGAGTCCGTGCCGGTCTGTTCGCTGGCCACGAGCAGATGATGTTCCTTTTCGTAATGCGCCTGCCCCCACAACAGCGCGGTGGCGTGCTGGACTTGGCCGGTCTGCGGATCAATCCTGGGGACGAAACCGACGCTGATTTCCGAAATCCTTTCCGTGGCGAATTTGTAGGCGATATCGACCGGCCAGGGCCACTTGAGATGCAGTCCCGGACCGATGATTCCGGCCTCATTCGTCTCGCCGACGGGATTGCCGAAATGTTCTATCACTGCCTTTTCGTCCGGCCCTATGATTACGACGCAACTCAACAAGTAGAGCGTAAGGCCTGCAAACAGCACCAGAGGCACAATCGCCTGTTCGAGCAGTTTGTAAAACCACGTTTGAGAGACTTTGAAGCCGAACTGGTAGTCCATAGCGTCCGCAACGCTTCGCAATATGCCGCCCGGCTCGTTAATGATTCCCAGCAGTCTGCTGTCGAAAGCGCTTCTGCTGTACAGGCCCTTCAGTCTCGGGCGATAAATATCGAAAACAAGATTCAGGGCGGTTTCCGTGCCGAGTACGACCAGCAATGCCGGAATCACCATACTCATTACGTTTATCGGAGTGAAAAAGTTGAGCAGGTGCGCCAGCGCCAGCGAGACGGCCGATGCGAAGCACAGCACCGCGACCCCAAGCAGCGAGCTGCCGCCGGCCCGCAGAGGCTTCCACTGCGGCTGGGCGGACATGCCCGTGGCGTAGCGCGAGATAAGGAAGCTGACAAATGCGATGGCCGTCATAAAGACGCCGCACAGCAGGGGCTGTTTCAGCTCGGTTTCGACCAGGGATCGAGAGGTCTTCAACAGATACAGGCCGATGCCGATTTGATAAGCGGCGATTGCCCCGGAAAATATGGGGATGAACCATTTCTCGAACAACTCCAGACGCCGTTGCGCGACGGAAAACAATGTGGCCCGTTCATTCCTGGCCTGAAAGATCGCCGAAGTGCTCTGGTCCTTTGTCAACTGGCTCGCGTCGAGTTTCTCCTGCTCGGCAAGCGTCCGCTGGTAGAACTGCAAACACAGGATGAACCAGATAAGCGAGACTGAAAGGGCAAGCCAGCCTACTGCGGAGATTGCGGAAAAACCGCTCCATCGGCCCAGGAAAAAGGCAATGCCGAAGAAGGCCACACTTAGAACCAATGATACCAAAGCTACGTGTACTGGGCGTTTGGACGATACTGTCATTTTCTATATCCGGTCTTCCAGTTTGAACAAAAGAACGATAAACATAGTATCTATTCAACGTACATGTGAATTGTTCACAAGTTATAAGTTGCGTACTATAGCAAGAAACGTTATCTTAGTATAGGGACAATTGTTAAAATTTTTTGGCCCTTATCTGACAGCATGAGTGTCGCGAAGCGGCAGTGAAGCATGAATAAGTTATACACTATTGCGAAAAACACTTTCATAGAGACCCTGCGACAGCCCATCTACGCCATAATCATTGTTGCCGCCCTGCTGCTGCTCTTCATAAGTCCATCCTTGACGATGTACACGATGAGCGACGACAACAAGCTCCTTCGAGAGTTAGGCCTATCTACGTTGTTCCTTGCCAGCTTGTTCATAGCAATATTTTCGGCCTCCGGCGCCGTTGCAACCGAGCTGGAAAACAAGACAATAATGACCGTCCTGAGCAAGCCCGTTCAACGTCCGATATTCATTATTGCCAAGTTCCTCGGCGTTGCGGCGGCGGTTGTTCTGGCGCACTATATCTGCACTATCGCCCTGCTGATGGCAATCAGGCACGGCGTCCTGGAGACAGTAAACGACACCCATGATTGGACGGTTCTGGGCTCGGCGGCGGTCGTTGTCGGTGCCTCATTGCTTTTAAGTGCCTTTTTCAACTATAGTTATGACTGGAAGTTCTCCTCGACGGCGATAGTCTTAGCCGGGATATTTGCCACCCTGGCAGTAGTATTCCTGGCTCTGATCGACCGAAACTGGCAGTTCAAGCCGCAGGAGAACGGCATGAACGCCGTGGACATCTACGGCTCAGTATTGTTGCTGATGGCGGCGCTGATAATCGTGGCTCTGGCGGTAGCGCTCTCGGCCAGATTCAATATTGTAGTTACACTCTCGGCCTGTATCGGGGTTTTCCTGTTAGGGCTGGTCAGTGACTACGCCTTCGGCAGATTTGCCGAAACGCAATTATGGGCGAAGATAGGCAGATTCCTGGTGCCCAATCTGCAAATCTTCTGGATCAGCGACGCCATTTACGAGGGCAGCGAGGTTCCGCTGAAGTATATTGCCATAAGTGCGTCCTACGCCTTGTGCTACACGGCCGCAATATTGGCAGTGGCAATCGCCCTGTTCCAGCGCCGTCAGGTGGGCTAATCCTCCGCAGGAATGCCCAATCTGCCCCGCAGTGCGCATCAAGTTTGGCCGGGCAGGCTCTTCACAACCGCTATTTCATCGCAATGCTGTTGCTTCGGGCACCTCGCACAATCACTCCAGACCTTCATCGGCAGCGTTTCCTTTTCAACGACCTGAAAGCCGGCCTTCTTGAAAAACTCCGGCTCTAAGGTAAGTGCAAAGACTTTCGGTACGCCAAGCTCAATCGCCTGCTCGGCAGCGGCCGTCACCAACATCCTGCCGATTCCCTTCTCCTTGTTCGCTCCATCCACGGCCAGCGATTTTATTTCGGCCAAGTCCGACCAGATAATCTCCAGGGAGCAGCAGCCGACCACGTCGCCGTCCAGTTCGGCCACAATGAAGGTCTGCAAGTTCTCGTAAATGTCCGCCATGGAGCGAAACAGCATCCTGTCCCGCTCTGCATAAGAACTAATCAGAGCGTTAATCGCTTTGACGTCCCGAATTTTAGCCGTTCGTGCTTTCATACACCACAAGTATAGCCGGGGAGGTTGGATTTTCCAACATCGAATCTCTGTTTCCATGACGGCCGGATGCGGGAAGTATCAAAAAGGCGAAAAAAGGCTGGAAAAAAGGGCGCGTTTGGTATATCGTACCTCGGATCTTGTGTTACGGGCAGGGTGAATCAAAGCAAGAACTATGAACTACGGGCTATGAATAGTGAATTGATTTATGCGATTTATACTTATTGACAAGGTTATCTCGCTGGACTTGGGCAAGAGCATCAAGGCGGTTAAGAACGTTTCATTGTCCGAGGAGTATCTGGCGGACCACTTCCCGACGTTTCCCGTGCTGCCCGGCGTATTGCTGCTCGAAGGGCTGATCGAGTCGGCCTCGTGGCTGGTCCGCGAGACGGAAAATTTCGCCCACAGCATGATATTGCTTGAACAGGCACGGAATGTGAAGTATAAGAGTTTCCTGGCGCCCGGCTCTCAAATAGAATATGCCGTCGAGGCCAGGACTATCGAAGAAAACGTCAGCAGTTTCGTCGGATATGGCCAGTCGGGCGGCGAGCGAATCGTGGAGGCACGATTCGCGCTGAGGCACTTTAACCTGGCGGATGACAATTCGGCGATGGCCGCCGTGGATGCCGCGGTTATCGAGAATTTGAAGACGCGATGGAAACTGCTCAGGTAGCTCGTTGTCGGTAAGGTCGTAACCGGTCGAGAAGGCAGGTGAAATCAGAGACCTATATAACAAGGATTGTTTTGCGAAGAAGAATACTGGAGGTAGCACAAGTATGGCAATGAGTCGTGACGAAATCATACAGCAGGTTCAGGAGGTTATGGTCGATGCCCTGGGCGTTGACGACGACGAGGTTACGATCGAAGCGACGTTGATGGGAGATTTGGGCGCCGAGAGCATTGACTTTCTGGATATCGTATTCCGGCTGGAAAAAGTGTTCGGTATAAAGATACCGCGCGAGGAGCTGTTTCCCGCTGAGAATCTGATGAACAATTCCGAATTTATTCATAACGGCAAATTGACTGAGAAGGGCCTGAACGAGCTGCGGGAAAAGATGCCGCACACCGATCTGTCGGAATTCGAGAACGATCCCGACATCAACAAGTTAGGTGATTTGTTTACCGTTGGCGCAATTGTAAACTACGTAGAGAACAAACTTAACGCCGCGTAGTATCACCGGGCGGCTTGAAGATATCGGCGGCAGGATGGCACAATGTCAATCTGCCGCTGGCTTTAGTATAGGCGGGGCCGGAATTCGCCGGCAGATTGCGAAATAAGCCCGGGCGGAAAATGCGTTGGATCTGGATAGATAAATTTGTTGAGTTCAACAGCGGCCGCAACGCCGTAGCGCTCAAGAACGTCACGCTTGCCGAAGAGCACTTGCACGACCATTTCCCCGGCTTTCCGGTTATGCCGGAGTGCTTGTGCATCGAGGCAATGGCCCAGACGGCGGGGATACTCGTCGGAGAGGCAAAGAACTTCCAGGAAAAGGTCATCCTTGCGAAGATAAAAAAGGCCGTCTTTTTCGATTATGTAAAGCCGGGCGATACGATATTGCTGGCCGCACAAATCGACTCTATCGTCCCCGAAGCCGCAAGTACGAGCGGCAAAATCACGCGCGACGGCAAACTGATCGCCGAGATAGATTTGATGTTCAGCCATATAGACCAGAATCTGGCGGGCATAGAATTTCCGGAGGAGAACTTTGTCTTCAACGCCGGCACATCGGTGTTCGAGTCGCTTCTGCGAGATGTGCTTTCCGGCGTCAGGAAGGAGTCGGAGCAAAACTGATGGGTTCTGCTCGCGTAGTAATAACCGGCCTTGGTGCGATAACTCCGCTTGGTTTGACCGTCGGCGATACATGGTCGTCTCTCTGCTCCGGAAAGGTCGGCATAGACAGAATCACGGCGTTTGACCCGGCGGGCTTCAGTTGTCAACTGGCCGGTCAGGTCGGCGAGTATAAAATACGAGACTTTGTCCCGAAGACCCATCGCAAGGCCACCAAGCTGATGAGCAGGGACATCGAATTGTCCGTCATAGCGGCGAACGAAGCATTCGTACACGCCGGCCTTGTTACGAAGGGTATCGATCCGGAAAACGTCAACATTGATCCGGAGCGAGTTGGAATCAATCTTGGCGCGGGCCTGATAAGCTGCGACCTGGTTGAGCTTGCCCCCGCCGTGGCGGCAAGCGTTACCGACGGAAAGTTCGACATTCGCAAGTGGGGCAGGGAGGGCCTGGACCTGGTGACGCCCCTGTGGCTGTTGAAATACCTGCCGAATATGCTGGCCTGCCACGTTGGAATTATCCACGACCTTCAGGGTCCGAGCAATACCATCACCTGCGCCGAGGCGTCTGCGCATCTGGCGATAGCCGAAGCGGTCCAGATTATCGCACGCGGAGCCAGTGACATTGCCCTTGCCGGAGGCGCCGAGGCCAAGGTCAATCCGATAGTGATGATCCGCCAGTGCCTGATCGGGCGGGCGACGAGCGAAAACAACGACGATCCGGCCGGCGCGTGCAGGCCTTTCGACGCCGATGCCAAAGGTTCGGTTTTCGGCGAGGCGGCCGCCGTGGTGATATTGGAGAATCTGAAAAACGCCGAACGGCGAGGCGCGAAGATATATGCGGAAGTAGTCGGCGTCGGGCAAAGTAATAATATCAATCCCGTATATGAACACCTCGAACCCGACGGCAGGGGCATCCGAATAGCCATAGAAAAGGCTATGGCCGAGGCGGGAATACAGCCGGAAGACCTCGACCTGATCATCCCGCACGGCACAGGGATACCGGCGGACGACCTGGCCGAGGCAAAGGCCATCCGGGCGGCGCTCGGCGAGGCGGCCTGC
>JBDREF010000212.1:0-2546 GCA_043820045.1 Planctomycetota bacterium
GCTGACGCTGGTCTATCCGCGCGACTGGAGCGCCGAAGGAGTCGCGAAACTGTCGTTGTGGTTCCGCGGCGCATCGGCCAATTCCGCCGAGCGTATGTATGTCGCCCTCAATGGCAGCGCGGTTGTCAATCATGATGATTCTGCCGTAACTCAGAAGACCGGATGGAGGCGATGGGTAATCGACCTGCAGGCATTCGCCGATCAGGGCGCGGCCCTGACCAATGTCAATACGATTACGATCGGCCTTGGCACAAAGAATAGTCCTGCCGCCGGCGGCTCGGGCCAGATGTACTTCGACGACATCCGGCTGTACCGATAGATTGCGGGGCTTACGCAACAGATATGCATGATTTCGGGGCCTGTGCCGATAGATTCGGCATGGGCCCTGCTTCATCCGGACTTGCCGCTCACTCGTTTATGCGGGAGCCGGGAAGGCAGGTGGCTGAATTGGAAAAACCGATACTCCTCGCATCGCTCTCTTGTGGCGTTTCCATGCAGATGATGTGTACAATCGCGGCAGTTTTCCTTGACGAGGAGGCGGACAATCTGGTATAAGTGAAGTGAGTGGATATTGTACTTGAAGAAAGGCCAGCAGGCCGATATCTGCGAACTTTGACTTATCGGCAGGTGGAATTATCATGGCCTCTCGGATGAGTTGGGTCAACAATGGCATCATGGAGTGAGGTATAGCGTTCCAAACAGCAAGAATTATCATATTACTCAACCGTTTTTCTAAGGAGGATTATCATGTGTAGAAAATTGATTTGTCTCATTTTTCTTATCTCGGTGCTTGTGTTCGCGAGCAATGCTTCGGCTGAGCTTGTAGGCCAGTGGAAGTTCGACGACGGCGCCGGCACGACCGCGGTGGACGCGTCGGGCAAAGGCAACCACGGAACACTGGAAGACGATCCGACATTTGTGGACGGAAAATTTGTACAAGCGCTCGCATTTGAAGCCAGTCGCGTCACAATCCCCGCATCTGATTCGTTAACCGCCGACCTGTTTCAGGGATCATTTACGCTGTCTGCCTGGATTAACCCGAAGCGAACCGGTAACACGTGGCAGCAGATTTTTCGGTCGGTTAGAGCGCTTGACACAAATGACACGCTGTTCCTTAACAACGATGGGAGGCTTTCATGGCGTGGTCGCGTTAACGCAGCTTGGGCGGGAGGTATGTGTGAGACAGCCGCAGGTGTCGTCCCTGCCGATCAATGGACACACGCCGCAGTGACAGGGGACGGGACGAACTTTCGCGTCTACGTCAACGGGGCCCTTTCACAGGAATCAGCCTTCCGGACAACAGATGGCGAGAACACGACTTATTACATTGGAGGTGATACAAATCTTGGTGAGTCCTATTCGGGCATGGTCGACGACTTGCGCGTTTACAATCACGTGCTGAGCGAGGCCGACATCAGGTCAAGCATGGAGAACCAGGGCGGCGCCATTCTAAAAGCCTACGGGCCCAATCCTGCTAACGGCGCCTTGCACGAGGACACGTGGATAAACCTTAGCTGGCGGGCCGGAGATCTTGCAGTATCGCACGATGTGTACTTGGGCGACAATTTTGACGACGTCGATGCCGGCGCTGGTCCCGGCACGCCGGGATTCATAGGCAACCAGACCGGTACGTTTCTCGTCGCAGGCTTTCCCGGATTCCCCTATCCCGAAGGCCTCGTCCCAGGTACGACTTACTACTGGCGGATAGATGAAGTCAACGAAGCAGAGCCGAATAGTCCCTGGAAGGGCGACATCTGGAGTTTCTCGATACCGCCAAAGACGGCCTACAATCCAGACCCGGCCGACGGAACCGAGTTTGTGGCCACCGACGCCACTTTGAGCTGGACCCCGGGTTTCGGCGCCAAATTACACACTGTTTATATCGGCACCGATTTCGACGCTGTCAACGACGCTGCGGGAGGCGCCCCTCAAGGCATCGCAAAGTATAAGCCGGCCGCACCGCTTGAATCGGAAAAGGTTTATTACTGGCGAGTCGATGAATTTGATGCTCTTGCAACTTACAAAGGCGATGTCTGGGGCTTCACGACTCCCGGCGCTGCGGGCAGTCCAAGTCCGGTCAATCGCGCCACAGGCGTTCAGATGACGGCGACTCTCAGTTGGACGCCAGCAGCGACAGCTGTCTCGCATGATGTTTACTTCGGAACCGATAGAGACGCCGTGATGACTGCTACGACTGCTTCGCCAGAATACAAGGGTAACAAAGCAGCAGGCTCAGAGAGCCTGGATCCCGGCAAACTTGCCTGGCACAGCGATTACTACTGGCGAGTGGATGCAGTGTACAACACGGGTACGGTCAAAGGTCTCGTCTGGAACTTCACTACCGCCGACTTCCTGCTTGTGGATGATTTCGAGTCCTACAATGACATTGACCCACCAGACCCCGCAAGCAACAGGATATTCGACAAGTGGATCGACGGCTTTGGAACCACGGACAACGGTGCTCTTGTCGGCAACGACCTTCCTCCTTATGCCGAGCAGACTATCGTTCACAGCGGCGGGCAATCGCTCATATATCGCTACGACAA
>JBDREF010000213.1:0-2145 GCA_043820045.1 Planctomycetota bacterium
CTGAATTCTGACGGTAGAATCTCCCAGAGTAGCCCTCAGAGGTGTTTTATGACTGTGGAATGGACGATCTGGCCGTGACCCATGCCGTACCTATTCTCAGAGATCGCGCTTTAAATCGGCTCAGAGTCAAGCTTAGAGCAAAACAACCGGGGCCCATACTGAGTGAATCAGTACAGGCCCCAGATTGGCGCAAACTCATTATATCAGCAGTTCAATTGCCTGCCGCTTTCATAGTCTCTACAGGACCTACCGGATCAGCCGGATGTCGTCAAAGTACATCTGACCTGTTCCGCCGGCGGCAGGGCTATTCTTCGTGCCGAAGCCAATGGTGATAGTATTGACATTGGCCAAGGCCACACCCTGGCCAGCAAATGCCTGAAGGTCGATTACCCACTGCTTCCATCCGCCTTTCTGCGTCGCCGCCGGGTCGTCATTATAGACTACGGCATTGCCGTTGAGAGCGACATACATGCGCTCGGCAGCATTAGCCGATGTCCCGCGGTGCCAAAGCGACAGCTTTGTCACTCCTTCCTCAGTCCAGTCACGAGGATAGACCAGTGTCAGTGTCGCCTCGGAGGTCTTGAGGTTGTTATCGTATGCATACGGCATCGACTGAATGCCGCCATGGACGGACGTCTGCTCGGCGTAGGGAGGCAGGTCATTGCCGACCAGAGCGCCGTTGTTCGTTGTTCCGAAACCGTCGATCCAACTATCGAATATCCTGTTGCCGACCGGGTCCGGCGGGTCGATGTCGTTGTAGGACTCGAAATCATCCACTGCGATGAAATCGGCGGTCTTAAAGTCCCAGACAAGCCCCTTGACCGGGCCGGAGTTGTAGACTGCATCCACGCGCCAGTAGTAATCGCTGTGCCATGCAAGCTTTCCTGGATCCAGGCTCCCAGCGCCCGCTGCCTTGTTGCCCTTGTATTCGGGCGAAGCTTTCGTGGCGTTTCTCACCACATCTTTGTCGGTGCCAAAGTAAACATCGTGCGAGACTGCGTTGGTGGCCGGTGTCCAGCCAAGCTGTGCGATCATCTGCACACCCGTCGCACCGTTGGCAGGCTGCGGATTGCCCGCGGCGCCGGGAGTCGTGAAGCCCCAGATGTCACCCTTATGAGTTACAAAGGCGTCGAACTCATCGACTCGCCAGTAGTAAACCTTTTCCAATTGAAGTGGTGCGGCCGGCTTATACCTGGCGACGCCTTGCGGTGCGCCTCCGGCGGCGTTATTGACCGTGTCGAAATCGGTGCCGATATAGACCGTGTGCAACTTCGCGCCGTAACCCGGGGTCCAGGTTAAAGTCGCATCGGCGGCCACAAATTCGGCTCCGTCGGCCGGGTCGGGGTCATAAGCAATAGTGGGCTGAATAGAGAAGCTCCAGATGTTACCCTTCCACGGACTGGCCGTATTGGCGTCGTTGACCTCATCGACTCGCCAGTAGTAGGCCGTTCCCGGAATCAGACCGCCCGGGATAGGAAATCCGGGAAAGCCGACAACCAGCATCGTCTGCGCCTGGTTGCCTGCGAAAGTTTCCGGAGTGCCGTTGTCAACATCGTCGAAATTATCGCCTATGTACACATCGTGAGAGACCGCGTACAGTCCCGGGCTCCAGGTAAGCGTCGCCCACGTCTGTGTAAGAAGGGCGCCGTCTTTCGGATCCGGACGCCGAGCGAGCGGGTTGCCGCCACTGAGTACAACGTCGGAGAGGAGTATATGCCCGAATCCCAGGCTTTGGTCATGAGCTTCACGGCTAGTCCATGTCATCTGGATTTCCCGGTCAGTGGCTTCAGTATCGTCAATAACGGCGTGGAAACCAATGGCATTGCCTGCGGTCCAGTCTAACGGAGTGATTTCGCCGTGTGGGATAGAAACCTCGCAGATGTAACCGTCGGCAGTTTCGGCGGAGGCGACCTCCATGTTAGCAGGCGCCATCCCCGTAGGACCACCCATGGCGTCCCAGATCCATTTCTGGTTATTGGGGTTGAAGCCGTACTGATAATGTTCAGCGTGTCCGGAAACTGCGTTCAATGTAGAGAAGAAGATTTCTATGGCGTCCGCGTTCCAGATATCGCCGCCGGTTTTGGTCATGGACAGCTTATCGTCTTTCACTATCCCTGCGATGTAGATGTTGTCGTCATCCCATAG
>JBDREF010000214.1:0-19346 GCA_043820045.1 Planctomycetota bacterium
CCTAATTCCTGGCAGAGGGCGTAAGGTCTATTCCCGCTGGGCGTGGCGGCAATCATGTTGCCCCAGCGGTCGGCAACGACGCACGTGGTCGTGCCGGCCTGTCCGGGCCGATATGTTCCGAGGCCCTTGACGGCCTTCATGGCGATGGGATCGCCCGGGCGAATTTCATCGGAAGCCTTTGTCATGTCGATAAGAGGTCGGCGGATCGCGGTGTATTCGTTGAAAAGCAGCGCCTTCATAGGGACGTTTGCGAACAATGGGTCGCCGTAATACTCATCGCGATCTGCCAATCCGAGTTTCAGCGCCTCGGCCAGCACATGAATATAATCGGCCGAGAACCGGCCCATTTTCCTCAGGTCGAAACCTTCGAGAAGTCGCAGCGTCTGGCAAAGATACGGCCCCTGCGTCCACGCGTCGCATTTGCAGACGGTGTAGCCGCGATACTGCACGGTGACGGGGTCTTCCACGCGAGTAACATGTGCGGCCAGGTCGGCCTTGCGCAGGAAGCCGCCGTTCTTAATGTAGTAGGCTACCAGCTCGTCGGCGATATCGCCCTTGTAGAAGCGGTCTCTCGCCGCCTGCAGCTTCACCTGCCGGTCGCCGGGGGTCTGCTTTTCCGTGTCGATGAGCCTGCGAAAAGTGGCGGCGAGGTTCGGGTACCAGTCTTTACCGCTGGCGTCGAGCAATTCGAGCGATGGAGCGACGACTTGCTCGAAGCTCATTGTGCCGTACAGCTTGACCGTGGTAATGCACAGACTCAGGGCCCCGGGTACGGGTGCCGCCTTTATATTGCCATTGGCGGGGATGCCGTTCCGGTAGTACCATTCAATGGCCTTCGGGTCGAGCGGGGCGCCGCCGAGCCCGCAGAGGACTTTCACTTCCTTTTTGTTTGCATCATAGATAATAAGCGGGATTTCGGCCCCGATAGTGAAGGAACCATAGTCTGTGATGCTCAGTGCAAGCAGCGTTGCGGCGGCGGCATCGGCTGCGTTGCCGCCCTGTTCGAGCATGGAAATGCCCGCTGCAACGGCCCCTTGGCCTCCTGCGGCGACTGCTCCGCCTTTCCCTGATGCCTTCCACCCGATCTCGGCAGCTTCCAAGGCTCCGTGGGCGGTTAATGCTGCAAGTAGTATTGTGAATAGAACTCGCCGTGTTTTCATGAGATATATCTCCAGTTGCCAGTCTGCAAATTATCGCCACACGGCACAGTATAGCTCGTGTCGAAGATGGGGACAACTCTTCTCTATGGAGTTGCCGTCAGCATGGGCAGAGCCGGTTTGGTATCAGGAGAGAAACGTTGGCGAATGGCCCCACAGGGTCTGAATAGGCAATTGATTTGTTCAGGCGGCCCCGGACTTGCGCGTTTATACCGTTGCGGATTCGAGTTCCGCCTCGGATTCGCTGTTGGCCTGTTCGCCGGGCTTAAATGGCAGCGGTTCGGCAAACTGTATGGCCACTCGGCGCAAAAACGGATTCACGCTATCCACGCGGCAGACATGACCCGAGCGGGTGAAATTCGCCATGTCGAAAGAATCGTCCGGGCCGTACCGCGGGACGCTGAAACGAGCGGTTATCCGCTGTCCGTTGTGGGGGCAACCTTCGTTTGCATAGCATGTGAAGGCCGCTCCTGCACTGGAAACGTCAACCATTTGCCCTTGTGCGAGATTGTTGTTAAAGTCTTCGGCGAACCAAATGGGCCAATAATACCGCAGTCTTTGCTCTGTTCTCCGCTCGTCGTTTCCAGTCATGGTCAATGCTCCAAAATCTCTTAGTTTTGTACGCGAATCGGCAGATTTATAGGCCGGCTTTACAAAACAGCGCCGGGAAAATCGGGAATTATCGAGTTGATAGGGACATTTGCCGCATTTTCCGTTTGCAATGGCGGTAAAATGGCTTGAAACTTTTTTGTGATTTTTTCAGTTCCTGGTGTGGATATTCCTATAATCCGGTGGCGAAGAGCAACGACTGGCTACAGAAGCCGCTTCTCCGGCCTCTGCCATTTGTCCTCTGTGGTCAGTGCTCGCACGAGTTCGGCGAATTCGCGGCCTCGCTGCTCATAGTTTTCGAACATGTCATAGCTGGCACAGGCTGGGCTCAGTAAGACGACGTCGCCGCGCTGAGCGAGTTGATTTGCCAATTGGACGGCTTCGGCGAGGGAATCGACAAGCTCGATTTTGGCATCTCGTTGGCTGAGATTGCTTCGCTTCGCTCGCAATGACGTTTTGGCGTCATTTATTGCCGCTGCGATTTTGGGCGCAGTTTTTCCAATCAGGATTGCCGCCTTGGCCTTCTTGGCGATTTTCTCGCCGAGTTCGTCGAAGGGGATGTTTTTGTCATATCCACCCGCAATGATAATTGTGGGCTGGTCGAAGGCGTTCAGGGCGGTTACGGCGCCTTCGGGTGTAGTTGCCTTCGAATCGTTGTACCAGCGGACGCCGTTTATTTGTTCGACAAGCTCCAGCCGATGCGGCAGGGCCTTAAACTCCGGCAGGCGAGCCTTTATCTGCTCATCATCGACGCCAAAATGCCTCGCTACCGAAATAGCGGCGGCGAGATTTGCAAGATTCGCCCGGCCCGGCAGGCGGAAAACGTTGCGAATCTCTTCGCTCACATCATCCGGCGAGAACCTGATGCAGGTTCTGCCGGCGCCTGCGGCGTATTTTTCAGACCATTGCGAGGCGATGTCATCCTCGGCATTAAAAATAGAAATGGCTGGGTAACCCTCATGCAACTCCTGAAATTTGAAAATAGTCTCCTTAGCGGCACAGTAGTTGGCAAATGTGCCGTGGCGGTCGAGGTGATTCGGTGTAAGGTTTGTCAGAACTGCGACCTTAGGCGCCTTTTGAATTTCCGCCAATTGCTCGAGCTGAAAGCTCGACAACTCCAACACGACCAGGTCCTCCGGGCTGATTTGGTCAATCGTTGTCAGTAACGGCTGGTTGCCGATGTTGCCGCTCAGCCAGACGTTCTTGTATTTCGTATGCCGTGTTTCGTATGTCGTATTCTTGAGTAGATGCGCCGTGAGGGCGCTGGTGGTGCTCTTGCCGTTGGCTCCTGTTATGCCGATTATCCGGGCGGGGCACAGCTCGAAGAAAATGTTCATCTGCGATGTGACAAGTTTGCCGGCTCGCCGCGCGAGTTCGAGATACTTATTGTCGCGCGGTACGGCTGGATTGGCCACGACAATATCGGCCTGCTCGAAATCCGCCGGCTCGTGCGAGCCGAGATGAAATTCTATGCCGTCAAATTCTTCGAGCTTGCTTACAGAGTTGCTTAACTGGGAGGCTGTTGCCAAATCCGTTACGACAACTTTTGCTCCGGCCCTTACGGCGAATTCCACGACGTCAACCCCGCCGCCGAAGCGCCCCAGGCCCATAACCAGGACTTTCTTGCCGCTTAAGAATTCCTTGTTCATATCAAGGTTTGCATGGCGTTTGCGAGATCTACTTTTGCGTCTATGACGGCCTGCTCGATGCATCTTTTCCAGTCGTCGCCGAACTGGTCTTTGTATTTAGGTTTCTCGTAGGCGTAAATAATCGAGCGCGAGGCGTTGATCAAGGCACCCGTTCCGTCCGGTTTGCAGAATCGCACGCAGTCTGCGCCGGATGCCCCCTGTGAGCCGTAGCCCGGCACGAGGAACCATGTCTTGCCGTACTTTTGACGCAGGGCTGTCGTCACTTTCGGAGCGGTACCGCCTACCACCATCCCGATGTTGCTGTAGCCGTTCTCGCCGATTCGCTCGTCCTTATTGCCAATTTCTGAGACGACCTCGGCGAGCTTCTCGTACATTCTTTGACCTTCAGCATCTGCAAAATCCTGGATAGCGGCTGCCGAGGGATTGCTTGTGCGAACCAGCACGAAGACGCCTTTGCCCTGCCGGGTGGCCATTTCTGCAAAAGGTTCTATGCCGTCCGCTCCCGGGTAGCCGTTGATGGTTATTGCATCCGGAGCGAGAGTGTCCTCAAGGCCTGAAAGCTCGGTATTTTCCAAATGAGCGGCTGCGTAAAGCTCCGCCGTGTGGCCGATGTCTCCGCGCTTGACGTCGCCGATTACCTCCAGACCCAGGTCATCTGCTTCAGTGATCAGGTTATAGTAAGTTTCCATTCCTTCCCACAGATACTTTTCAAAGAAGGCTATGTTTATCTTTACAGCCGGAACCATCGGAGCGACAATTCGCATCGTCTGGGTGCAAAAATCGAAGATCGCGTCAACTGCAGCGGCGGCATCGAACTCGTCGTTCATCTGGCGATGGCTCCTGATTGCGGCTGGGAGCCTCGTGTAAACGGGGTCCAGCCCCACGATCAAGGAAGTTCTCTTGGTTCTCACGGCCTCGCAGAGGCGGTCAGCAAAATGACTCGACATTTCTAATCCCTCATAGTTACGAAAAATCTTTATACCAAACGTAGAGGTTACTATAATCGCACGGATGGTTTCCGGCAAGAGAGAAATACAAGATACGAAAATAGATCAGAAAATTCGCAAGAAAACGAGGCTCAGGAAATTAGTTTTCTGGCTTATGGTGGACCTGACCGTGGCGGTTGTGGTTTTTGCGATGCTGCTTTACAAGCCCGGCAGTTACGATCCGTCCGAGCTTGCCTCTGCGAGTCTTGAGCCCGGGCAGGTCAGTACATATCTGACTCATGAGCTATCACCCGGGCTCTACAACGGCGCACAGCGCGGCGAGCCGTTCGATCTGGTTGTCACCCAGGAGGGGATAAATGAAATAGTGGCGGGTCTGGGGTGGCCGAAGATCTCGCAGGGAATCATGCTCTACGATCCGGCGGTGCTTTTTGTGCCCGACGCTGTGATGCTGATGGGTACGGCTGACGTAAAGGGCATGAAATTTGTCGTTACTATCGTGCTGGAGCCGAAAATAGGCGACGACGGGCTGTTGGAATTGCAGGTGTCAAAAGTCAAAATCGGTGCTATGAATATCACGCCCCTTGCCAAGATGACTGCCCAAAAAATGTACGCTCAGAGGTTTGGCGCCGGTGTTGATGCGGATGTCTTGCCGGCAAAGATACTGGGTGCGCTGCTGAATGGCGAACGATTTGAGCCCGTTTTCAAGATTGACGGTCGAAAGGTGAGGGTCGAGAAAATAGCCGTGTGCAGCGAAGAGTTGACTGTTCGTTTCATTCCTTCCCAGTAACCGTCTGTGAGCCGCACGCCTCAGAGGATGTGCAGGAGACGAAAAGGCGGGTTTCGGGGGCCAAATCCAGGAATCAGTGTCTTACGGCCGGGCTGCCATATTCCGCAGGCAAAAGGTATTCCTGGAGGCGGGAACGCTGTTTTATGCGGACCTTAGCAGTCCGTTGACGCGGCGATAGAGGCCGCTGCATAGGGCTGCCGGCAAAAATTATTCAAATTTGACAAAAATGTTATTGCCCGTAACGGATTTGACGATTATTATAAGAAGTTTAGTTGTAAGGATTAACGGCTGCCAGAGCCAAACTTTGACTTGATGAGGTGTTTGAAATGCGTGTGACAGGATTGGCGAACAGTGCAAAGTAGAGGGACCACGAATGCGTGTGGCTGTGGATATGCCCATGCTGTGGCTTGGCAATCGCTGTTTCTGCTTCAATATCGGGAAACGAATGAGGTTTTTTTATGGGGTTCCCGCCCGCAGGAAACCCTGCAAGGCTGGGTCCTCTACCGGAGGCAGATGATGTAGCGCAAAGGTGAATCATAACCTCCGTTCGTTCTTGGCGTTTGAGAGGGCCGATTTTTTGAGCGGCTCTCAGTTGAAGTGGAAACCTGGATGGTTTCCATTTTTTGTTCGGCGAAGTCTTTTGTGCCAGGTTGAGAAGCCTTTGTCAGAAAGAAGAAGACGATGAATCAGGAATTACTAAGAATCGTAGAGAATATCGCTCGCGACAAGAACATCGACAAGGAGTCGATATTTGTTGATCTGGAAGAGGCTATGGTTTCTGCCGCGAGAAAGCATTTTGGTGAGCCGGAGAGTAATATAGAGGTAAGTATAGACCGCAATACGGGTCAAATCACCGCCTGCAAGGACGACGTGCAAATTGACATCAAGCAACTCGGCCGAATCCCGGCGCAGACTGCCAAGCAGGTGATAATCCAGAAGATACGCGCCGATGAGAGAGACAGTATATATGCGGAGTTCGTCCAGCGAAAAGGGGAGATCATAAGCGGCAGCGTAGTCCGGTACGAAAGCGGAACGCTGATCATCAACCTGGACCGCTGGACCGAAGGCTTCATGCCGAAGGGCGAGCAGATAATGGGCCAGACGCATCGAGTTGGCGAACGAATTCGATGCTTGATTCTGGATGTGAAAGAGACATCCAGCCAGGTTAAAATCATCCTCTCCCGCACTCATCCTGATTTTATCCGGCGCTTGTTCGAATTGGAGGTGCCGGAGATCAGTGAGAAAATTATCGAAGTACGGGCCCTTGCCCGGGAGGCGGGGTACCGGACGAAAGTCGCGGTGGTCTCGTTCGACGAGAAGGTCGATCCTGTCGGGGCGTGTGTGGGTGTGCGCGGAAGCAGGATTAAGAATATAGTCGATGAGCTCGGCGGTGAGAAAATTGATATCGTCCGCTGGAACGATTCTTCGCAGGTGCTCGTCACGAATGCGCTGATGCCGGCGAAAGTCAGCGAGATTGCGCTGTGCTTTGAGTTGGGACGTGCGACTGTAGTCGTCGATGAAGACCAGCTCAGTCTTGCCATCGGCAAACACGGGCAGAACGTCCGGCTGGCCGCCAGACTGACCGGCTGGGACATCGATATACTGACGCCGGACGAGTACAACCAGGGCATCGAGCTTCTGGCGGACTGCATCAAGGCCGTGGAGGGGGGCGACGAAACCGTGGTTGACAAGCTGATAGCTCTGGGTGTCATTTCCGTTGCGGACCTGGACGACGTGGGCGCTGAACCGCTGATCAAGGAGTTGAATATCGATTCAGAGATCGCCGGCAGGGTAGTTGAGGCGGCGGCCAGGAAGGTCGAGAGTTTGGCGGAAGAAACGAGGCGAAACGAAGCGGAAAAAAAAGTGGCTCAACATGCAAAGGGAGGCGATAAAGTATAGCAATCGCATATCTTTTATTGTAGAAGCGACGTCCTGAACGCAAAATGGACTGGAGATTTATTCTTGGCGAGTACAAGAGTTTACATCTTAGCTAAGGAACTCGATGTAAAGAGTTCTGCTATTGTGAAGAAGTGTCAGGATGAGGGTCTGGACATCAAGAACCACATGTCGGTGATATCGGCCGGTCTGACGGCTACGATTCGCGAGTGGTTCAGCGAGGGCGAGAACGTTACCACTGTTGAAACCTCCGAGAAGGTGGACCTGCAAAAGGTACGAATCAAGAGGAAGAAGAAGGCAAAGGCAGAGGCGGAAGGTCTTGAGGGTGAGGCAGTCAAGAAGGCAAAGAAGGTTGCCAATGGCAGCGAAGCGGCCGTCGATGCCGTTGCCGATACTGAGCCTGAACAGGACGGTGAGGACACAGAAGCCGCCGAAGGCGACGGACTTTCGACTACGGCGGTGCTCCCCGAAGAACCGCAGCCCGCTGAAGAGCAGATGCCTGAGGTGCCGGAAGAACCAAAACTCGAACCGGAACCAGAACCGATTGTGCCTGCCGGCCCGATTCTGGAGAAGCCTGAGCCGGCCCGCCTGAGCGGACCGCAGTTAGTTCGCGTCGAGGCGCCGGAGCCGTTGCGACGCCCGAGGCCCAAGACGAGGACCAGGTACGATGCGCCTGTTACCGAGCCGTTGATGTACAGCCAGGGCGTAGAGGGTAAATCCGAAGTTGTCACGGGTAAGGACGGGAAGCACTCGCCGAAGCGACCCAAAGAGAGAACACATGGGCGAAGGCATGATGATCGCGATGCGGAAGCAGCGAAGAAATCCAAGGGCAGCAGCAGCCGGTGGCGGGAAAGAGATATTGAAGAGAGGCGAGCCAGGCTTGACGCCGCCGGCGGCGAGGGACTGCGAGTCAGGCCTATGCGAAAGATTGCCGCCAGGTCCAGGCAGAAAATTGCGGCACCAGTCAGACCGAAGAAGGTTGTCGTGAGCGAGCCGATTATAGTGAAGGATTTGTCCGCAGCTATGGCTGTCAAGACGGCGGATATTGTCCTCAGGCTGATGAAGCATGGTACAATGGCGACGGCCAATCACGTCATAAGCAGCGATCTTGCCGAGCTGGTGGCTCTTGATTTCGATACGGAGCTGGTTGTTGAGCGCAAGAGCACGGTCGAAGAGGAGATACGGGCTGAGTTTGACGAGCGTGAGAAGAAAAACCTGAAGAAGCGAGCGGTGGTAGCCGCCATGCTCGGGCATGTTGACCACGGCAAGACAAGCCTGCTGGACAAGATACGTTCAACGCATGTAGCCGCGGGTGAAGCAGGCGGCATTACACAGCACATCGGGGCGTCTGAAGTTACCTGGGATGATAAGAAAGTCACATTTCTCGACACTCCGGGGCACGAGGCGTTTACGGCCATGCGTGCGAGGGGCGCCAACATGACTGACGTAGTGGTTTTGGTGGTTGCCGCCGACGATGGCGTGATGCCCCAGACCATTGAGGCGATAGCTCACAGCAAAGCGGCAAATGTGCCGATAATTGTGGCTTTGAATAAGACAGATTTACCCGGTTATGATATGAATCGTATTTACGCCCAGTTGTCCGAGCAGGAACTGACGCCCTCGGAATGGGGCGGCCAGACCGAAGTGGTCAAGACCAGCGCTACGACCGGTCAGGGAGTTGGCGATTTGCTTGAATCGCTCGACTATGTGGCCGAGCTGCTCGAACTGCGAGCCGACGATACGATCCCAGCGACAGGATGGGTTGTCGAAGCGAAGATGTCGGCGCAGCGCGGGCCCGTTGCAACTCTGTTAATCAAAGAAGGTGAGCTGAAGAAGGGTGACGTGGTATTTGCCGGTGGCGCCTATGGCCGCGTGAAAATGCTCAGAAACAGCTATGGCAAGAGCATAAAAGTTGCAGCGAGTTCCATGCCTGTGGAGATCTCAGGCTTGAGCGATGTTCCCCATGCGGGCGATCGGTTTTACTGTCTGGACGATATCAACAGGGCCAAAGCCGCCGCCGAGGAAAACCAGATACGCCTCAGAGAGCATTCTCTGGCGGAACGCAGTCAGGTGACGCTGGACAATCTGTTCAGCCAGATAGAGGCCGGTAAGACAGAATCCTTGAATCTGATCATTCGAGCCGATGTCCAGGGCTCAGTTGATGTTCTGAAGAAGTACTTGTCAGACTTGAGCGTTGATGAAGTCAAGATCAACATCCTGCACGCCGCCCCGGGTGGAATTACCGAGGGCGATGTGGTGCTTGCCGAGGCGTCGAACGCCATCATAATCGGATTCAACGTTGTCAGTGAGGAACATGCGGCCAAGATTGCAGAGGCCAAGGGCGTTGAAATAAGACTCTACAACATCATATATCGCATTACAGAAGATCTGCGGAAATCAATGGTCGGGCTGCTTGAGCCCGAAGAAATAGAAAACTCGCTCGGGAGAGCCGTAGTGAGGACTACGTTCAAGATTTCGCGGATTGGCACCGTGGCTGGCTGTTATGTCAGCGCAGGGCACGCAGCCAAGAATGCAAAGGTCAGGCTGATACGCAACAATATTGTGCTCAAAGATAACCTGACTATGGACTCGCTGAAGCATTTCAAAGATGACGCTCGCGAGGTCAAGACAGGCCTGGAGTGCGGCATCAAAATGGCAGGTTTCGACGATATGAAGGTCGATGACGTACTTGAGTTTTACGAAATTGTCAAAGTGGCCAGAACCCTCGGGTTATAATGCGTGCCTTGGAAAACATAAGCTGGCGAAATACGCAATTCAACACAGGAAATTCGGAACAATGTCGAGATTTGAGCATCAAATTTTGAAAGTGGACTGGAGCGAAGATCGTATCTTTGTATTTTGAAATTTGTTTCGAATTTTAGGCATCAATGATTGGACTTGACAGCATAATGGCCAGTCGAAGGCAGGAAAAGGTGGCGCGTGTGGTCAAAGAGGTGGCAAGCGATGCTATTACGCATCATCTCAGCGATCCGCGCATTACCGGATTTGTGAGTGTCACGAAAGTTGATATGACACCTGATTTGCGCAATGCCAACGTCTATATCAGCATTTTTGGCAGCGACCAGGCAGGTCAGAACAAGACCTTTGCGGCAATAACGCACGCGAAGAGCCGAATACAGTCTCTTGTGGCCGGCGCCTTGCACAGCAAATTCTGTCCTGTTTTGCATTTTTATAAGGATGAGACGTTCAAGAAGACGCTGGAGACGATGAGGCTGATAGACCTGGCTGCGAAAGAGTTTGAGAAGGAAGATTTGGACGATGACGGTAAGCCGGTGAATTGACGCATGTGCACATCGGCGCGATCATCTGTACAGGGGCTGCTGATATGAAGAACAGCAAGGAATACTCCGGAAAAATACAACACTTGTATCGGACATTGACTCGCAAATATCCGAAAGTGCAGGTGGTAAGCCACGAGGACGTGGTGGACGCCGTTGTCTATGCCATGATTTGTGCCGAGTTGCCCGAACAGGCTGCGGACGCCGCCATGAAGAGGTTCCGTGAGTATTTCGTCGATTGGAACGAGTTGCGTGTCTCGCGAGCGGAAGAGATTGTCGAAGTTCTGGGCAAAGATACGCCTGCCGCAAGGAACATAGCTTCGACAATCATCAGGGTATTGGGCGGTATATTCAACGAGTATCACAAAGTCAGCCTGGAAGGATTGAAGAAAATCGGGAAACGCCCGGCCAAACAGGCTCTGGACAAAATCGACGGCATAAGCCATTTTGTGGTCGATTATTGCATGCTCACTTCACTGCAGGGACATGCCGTACCGCTTACGGATAAGATGGTCGAGTACCTCAAGAGCAATGAGCTGGCTGACCCGGAAGCCAACGGGCAGGAGATAGGCGGATTCCTGGCCAAGCAGATTTCAGCGAAGAAGGGATACGAGTTTTATGCCCTTCTACGGAGGGAGAGTGAATCATCGAGGAGCACAAGGACAAAAAAGGTCACGGCCACGGCCAATAAGACGCCCAAGACAACGACCAAAACCAAGAAGAGAGCAAAGAAATGAGAAGCCACCAAGATATGGCCTCAAGAGCGGAATTAAAGGTATGACAAAGAAAGCAACTGAGGAAGAGATTGTAAAATTAGGTATTCCTGCGGGCAGCCTGCAGAAGGCGACGATCGAGCTTTTCGGTAAGGCCGGATTCCATATCCTGGATTCCGAGAGAAGTTACTTCCCGCGCATAGACGATAGACAAGTCCGGCTTATCATGTTGCGGGCACAGGAAATGAGCAGGTATGTCGAAGACGGCGTCCTCGATGCCGGCATTACCGGCTATGACTGGATAATGGAAAACGGTTCAGATGTTACCGAAGTCTGCGAGCTTGCATACAGCAAAGCCACCGGCAATCCGGCCAGATGGGTTCTGGCCGTGCCTGATGAATCGCAGGTAAAGCATACAAAGGATTTGGCTGGCGGGATAGTCGCAACTGAGTTGGTGAACGTCACAAAGCGGTACTTCGAGGAGAAAAACGTCGACGTCAAGGTCGAATTCAGTTGGGGAGCCACCGAGGTGAAGGCTCGGCTGGTCGATGCGATAGTGGAGCTTACCGAGACGGGCTCGTCGCTGAGGGCGAACAATCTGCGAGTGATTGACGACGTGATATGCTCTACGACGAGGTTTATAGCGAATAAGCAGGCATGGAACGACGAGTTCAAGCGAGAGAAAATCGAAAATATCTCCATACTGCTCCGAGCGGCGATTGAGGCTCGTAGCAAGGTTGGCCTGAAGATGAACATTAAGAAAGGCGATTTGGATTGTATCCTTAACGTACTGCCGGCCGAGAAGAGTCCGACAATTTCCCCGCTGGCCGATTCGGACTATGTGGCGTTGGAGGTGATTGTCGAGGACAAAATCGAGCGGTCTCTGGTTCCGGCTCTGAAACGGGCGGGGGCTTCAGGGATTATCACTTATCCTCTCAATAAGGTCATTCACTGATAATTGATGCGATACGAGCTACTGTTTCCTTGCCATAGGCGCCAAAGCCGATATACTTGTCCTTCAGAGTCGCCGGAATCAGGTTAAGTGCGTCGTGAGGCTGTAGGGATAAACATTCGTGGTAAGACAAATTGCGATTTTGGGTTCTACCGGGTCGATAGGCAAAAACGCACTTCGCGTAATCGATGCGCTCGGGCCTCAGTATAGAGTGCTTGCGCTGAGCGCGCACAGCAGTGTTGAGTTGCTGGCCGAGCAGACGAGGAGGTACAAGCCACGCTTTATTGCGGTAACAGACGCTGATTATGCGGAACGGCTTGCGGAATTGGTCGGCGATTTGGATGTTCAAATTCTGGCTGGTCCGGAGGGAGTGATAGAGATTGCGGAGCTTGAGGAGGCGGACGTAGTGCTTACGGCGGTTGTTGGTGCGGCGGGCTTGCCCGCGGTGCTTGCCGCCGCGCACAAAGGCAAACGACTTGCCATCGCCAACAAGGAGCCGCTCGTTATCGCGGGGGAACTGCTCAGGAAAGTAACAGATGAAAACGGCGGCGTCATTTTGCCCGTGGACAGCGAACATTCGGCAGTTTTTCAGGCTATGCAGTCGGGTAGTCTCGACGAGGTCAAGAGAATCGTCCTTACGGCTTCAGGCGGCCCTTTCAGGCAGACCAGCACCGAGGATATCAGAAATGTGACGTTGGAGCAGGCCCTTGCGCATCCTGTGTGGGACATGGGCCCGAAGATAACTATTGACTCGGCCACCATGATGAACAAGGCATTTGAGATCATCGAAGCCCACTGGCTTTTTGATATGCCGCTCGAAAAGATAGAGGTTCTGGTTCATCCGGAGTCGATAGTTCATTCGCTGGTGGAGTTCGTGGACGGGTCCACGATAGCCCAGCTTGGTGAGCCGGATATGTGTCTTCCCATCCAATACGCTCTGACATATCCGGAACGCCTCGCCGGGATTGCCAAGAGCCTCCGTCTTGAGGAAATAGGAAAACTGACGTTTGAGAAGCCCAATCTGGACACGTTTCGCTCGCTGTCTCTGGGCTATGAGGTCGCCCGGACGGGCGGCACGGCGCCGGTTGTCTTCAACGCCGCAAATGAGGCTGCCGTCGGAGAGTTCTTGGCGGGCAGGATTAGATTTGTTAATATAGTCGAACTTATTGAGCATTGTCTGAACAGGCATGATGTTAAAACGACAGTGTCACTGGAAGATGTGTTCGAGGCCGATGCCTGGGCCAGAAGAGAAGTCACGGAATTGGCGTACAGCGTGTAGTCTTTGCCCTGTTCGCTGTTTGTAGGGGTGTTTTATTGATGTCTAAACTAAAAGATTTCCTTAGCAAGTACTATCGGATTTTATCGCTGGTCGCCGTTCTTGTCGTGCTCATTTTCCTGATCGCCCGGAACATCAATGCTTTTGGCAATGTGCTGTTGGTATTGCTCGGCTTTGGAGCGGTTATCATAGTTCACGAGTTCGGGCATTTCGTCCTTGCCAAAGCAGGCGGGATTAAGGTCGAAGCCTTCTCACTTTTCATGCCGCCGATTTTGCTGGGTGTGCAAAAAACTGAGCGAGGTATCCGGTTTCGAATACTGCCGGAGATTTTCCCGAAAGAAAAAGAAGCAAGAGAAGGAAAAGAAGGAGACGAGTCCGACGAGGGCGCATTAAGTTTTACCGTCCGCTGCAAGGTCAATCCCGGCGAGACAGAGTACCGTATCGGCCTGATTCCGTTCGGGGGCTTCGTCAAGATGCTTGGCCAGGAAGATACGGGGTCGGTCAGGTCCAATAGTGACCCGCGTTCGTATGCCAATAAGCCGGTCAGCACTCGCGCGGCCGTCCTGGCGGCGGGAGTCACGTTCAATGTCATCAGCGCCATCATTATCTTTATGATAGTTTTTCTCATCGGCATACAATTGCCACCGGCGATGGTCGGCGGTGTGATGCCGAACTCGCCGGCGGCGCGTGCAGGTCTCAAGGCCGGCGATGAAATCATTGCCATTGGCGGCGAGAAAGATGACCTCGACTTCAGCAATATCGCATTGGCGGCGGCCTTGTCCGGCAGAGATGAACAGGTTCCGATGACAGTGAGGCACGAGGACGGCTCGCAGGAAGAGATGACGCTTGTGGCCGAACAACTGCCGGGCGAACCCATGAGGGGCTTCGGTGTTTTGGCTGCACAGACGCTGACTGTGGCCAAGCTTTCCAAAGCAGATGCTGCGGTGCTGTCCGAGGAGACAGGGCTGAAGCCCGGCGACCGCATAGAGGCCATTGCGGGTCAGTCCGCGGCTAATCACTGGGATCTGATTCGCATAGTCGAAGGTTCTCTCACGCCGCAGGTGACGTTATCGGTCGAGCGGGTTGGAAACAAGGGGCAAGCCGAGCAAATCGATCTGCAGTTTCCGCTCAATCTGCGCCACGCTGAGGCGGGTGACATCGAATCTGAGTCCGAGCTTGCCAACATATGTTCCATGGTTCCTCGCCTGCGGATAACCGCTGTTTCCGCTCGGATGAATTCGACCGGCGATGATGCAGGGGACGGCCTGAAGGTGGGCGACGTTGTCCTGGCAATCGGTAACGTTGAGAATCCGACTTATAAGGAAATGCGCGACATTACGGCCGAGCATGAAGACAAGGAATTGTCCGTCAAGGTGCTGCGCACCGAAGGCGAAGGTGGCGAGCAGGTCCGAACGGTTACTGTTGTTCCCGAGCGTCAGTCGGAGGCAGACAGGGTCGTGATCGGAGTTGGCGTTGCCCTGGATGCCGAACATGCTATAGTTGCCAAGACGCTCTCGGACGGCGGCCGGGCGGCGCCCGCGATACCGCGCGGCGCTGCGATTACGGCTGTGGACGGGGTGGCGGTTTCGAGCTTCTACGATGTAATTCGTGAACTCAGGCGGTATGGCGGCGAACGTATCACAATCGACTGGCGTCTCGACGAGCAGGTGGCCGGCAATATTGCTGTGGATCTGAGGGCCGGCGGCGCGGTCATAAATGCCAAATCAGAGTTCGCCGGGATTGTTGACCTTGTTCCATTTCAGCGTTTACAGAAGACCTACAAGGCCGGAGGCCCTGTCGACGCGATATCGATGGGATACAGGAAGACGGTCATGTTCATCGCCCAGACCTATGTAACGCTCAAGCGGCTGTTTGGGGGGCTTGTCAGCCCAAAGAATCTTACCGGGCCTGTCGGCATTATCAAACTCAGCTATGACATTGTAGCCAGACAGCCGTTGATTTACTACATTTACTTTCTTGGGCTTATAAACGCGGTAATTGCAGTCTTTAATTTCCTGCCGTTGCCTCCGCTTGACGGGGGTCTGGTTGTGCTTCTGCTGGTTGAGAAACTCAAGGGTGCGGCCTTGAGCGAGCGTGTGCAGACGATTGTAGCCTATACCGGCTGGACGCTCATAGGGACGCTGATTCTTTACGTTACCTATAATGATATTGCCGGCATTGTCAGGGGTTTTCTTGAACGCGGCGTTTAGGCTTGCGGTCGGCGATAGGGCATAGGCTTGTTCCTGTCGCCGGCAAGGATTCGAATGTGTTGGATCGGGCGGAAGGAATATCATCGCAGGCGTATCACGAGGGGTTGTTCGATGCTCTAAGAGAGCAGGACAGCCAAATCAGTGAGCTGATCACCCGTGAGTATGAGAGGCTGCAGAACAGTCTGCAACTTATCGCCGCGGAGAATCTATGTTCCAGAGCGGTCCTGGCGGCTTTGGGCTCGATAGTCCAGAACAAGACAACCGAAGGTTTCCCCGGTGCACGATGCCACGGCGGCTGCGAGGTTGTTGACGACGTGGAGAGGCTGGCCGCGGCCAGGGCCAGAGAAGCTTTCGGCGCACAGTACGCAAATGTCCAGCCGCATTCCGGCACCACCGCCAACCAGATTGTCATCGTCGCAATGCTGGAGAAGGGCGACAGAATCCTCGGGCTGGGTTTGGACCAGGGCGGGCATTTCTCGCATGGAGCTGAGGTCTCTTTTACCGGCAGATTCTTCGATGCCGCTAGTTACAATGTTGACAAAGATACGTTTCTTCTTGATTACGAAGCCGTCCGCAGGAAGGCGATGGCGTTCGGGCCGAAACTGATTGTGTGTGGGGCCAGCGCTTATCCGAGAACGATTGATTTCCAGCAGTTTCGACAAATCGCGGATGAGGTTGGTGCATATCTCTTGGCGGACATTTCACACCTGGCCTCTCTGGTGATTGCAGGTGCGCACCAGTCGCCCATAGACCACGCCCACTTCACGACGACCAGTACGTACAAGCCCGGCGGTCCCAGAGGCGGTCTGATACTGATGGGCAGGGACTGTGACAGCAAGATAACGGTCTGCGGCGGAAAGGTCGCTCTTTGGGAGCAAATCGAGACGACTACGTTCCCAGGGATGCAGGGGACGCCTTATCTGAATAACGCGGCAGCCAAGGCTGTTTTCCTCAAGGAGACGCTTTGCGATGAGTACAAGGCCAGACAGTTCAAGGTCATTGAGAACGCGAAGAGACTCGCAGACGGGTTGCTTGCTCTGGGATATGATGTGCTCACCGGCGGGACCGACAACCACATGGTTCTGGTAAATGTCGGCAATCTGCGAGAGGGTATGACCGGTGTGATAGCGCACAAGTGCCTTGAAGATTGCGGCATAGTCGTCAATATGACCAGGTTGCCCTATGACAAGAGAGACCCCGCAGTCACCAGCGGGATTAGATTGGGTACGCCTATCGTCACCAGAAATGGAATGGATGCCGAGCAGATGGACGTCATATCCGGATTGATAGACTCTGTGTTGAAGGGGGTCGGTATAATATCCGAAACCGAATACGAGTTGGACGAATCACTCAGGAATCAGACCGCGGAGAATGTCAGAGAACTGTGCCATGAGTTTCCCCTCCGGTAGAGGTCGGATGCGAGAGGTATCCGGCTCATGTATTCTTCTGTTGGGCCGGCCCATCAGGGAGGCGAGCTTTTTTCTTTGCGTTGACAGCCCAGGAAAGTTGGTACATCGCCCCCACGACAGCCATGACGACCAGACGGGAGAACAGTATCATTGACATTAGCATCGCCGCTGATTTTTCCACGCCATAGACGGACAAAAGCCACACCAGCATGGACTCCCTGACGCCGAGATTGGCAACCGATATCGGCAATCTACCCAAAACATATATTGCTGCACAGAGCCACACAAACACTCCGAGAGGTGCTGTTATATTTGCGCCCCGAGCTGCCAGAACATAGGCTGCGACACCCCCGATCAGGGTATCGACTATCGTAGCAGTTACAAAAGCGAGATGGAACCCCGCCCCGGCGGCCTGAAAACCTGCGACTTGATCGAGCACTTCCCGGCCCTTCTGCCGAGTCTTCGGCCCAAAAAGTCTCAACAGCAGGTCCAGAACCTCGATCATTTTTCCACCGGTTCGTCCGTTCAGCATCAACAAGAAAACGAGTACTGTCAGCACGAGCAGTATTCCACAGACGGCGGGCAGCAACCATGTATTGTTCGAATCGGGCAGCAGCAGCGGAGTCGGGTTGGCAATCATCAGCGCTGCAAGGCCAAACACAGTCATCACTATCATTGTTGCGAGTTGATTGTACAGCATGCTGCTGAAAACGTTGCTTCCCTTTCCCGTTATTCTTTTGAGTATATACCACTTCACCCCGGTGCTGAGCATCCCGGGCATGATCATGCTGTAGAGTGCGGTGACTGTGGTTGCGCCGAAGAGAGTTCCGGCGCCGACATCACAGTCTTGTTTTTTCAATACAAACTTCATTTTGACTGAGCGAATCCAGAACAGCAGCGCCGTAAGGCCCCACGTTGCTATCAGGAACTGCCATCTTGCCGCGTGCATGGCCTGTCGGAACTGTCCGAGATCGATCTGGCTGAAGACCCATACGAGCAGTCCCGTCGTGACCGCGATTCGGATTAGAAGTTTAGCTAATTGTCCGCTGCGAATGGTCATATCCTGCTTTCGATTCACATCGGGGCCGGACCGTCCGTTGAGTTAGACCGGCTTTTCTCCCGATATCAGGATCTTTCTTGAGAAGGTAAGCTGTATCTTGTAAAGCTTGTAGAATAGTCTGTTCTCGGGAAGCAGCGCGTTAAGAAGTCCGAAAGGCAAGCGGGAGACTAAAGCCGTTATGAGCAAACACGGCAATCCCGTAATTGGGCCGCAGAGATGGCAACTCTTAATGTTCTGGAAGTCGGTGTTGAGCAGAAGTTGTTCGAGTCTCCGGCGCGTCGTGACGTAGTTGTGCGAAAAGTCGCAGTTGAAGAAGTTCGCCCGCCAGTTCAAATAATCGGGCGAGCATATTACAAGCCTGCCCTTCGGCTTTAGTGCGTCTCTAATTTCCTGCGTTATCTGCAAGGCATCCTGCATGCTGCTCATATGCTCCATCACGTTGACCATAACAACAACGTCGAATTCCTTATCCAGAGCGGGCAGTGGCGGAACCATCGCAGAGATAACATTGGCTCCTTTCCTGTGAAGTGCTTCCGCCATCTGACGGTTGGCTTCGATTGCATAGTACTCGATACCTTCTTTGAGGCAGATGTCGGCAAATACTCCCCGGCCCGGTCCTATTTCGAGGACGCTGTTGCCGGGCTTGACGGCGGCGTACCTGAAGATTTTGCGAGCCAGAGCCTCGACCACACGCATTCCCATCCCCGTAGGTTTGTCCTCCCGGCTAAAATGCTCGAAGAAAGCATCGGGTTCCCTGTTTTGATTTGCCATGTAGTAATTCCTTTACCGGCTCGCTAAGGATTTTTACAAAGCCATTATTGTTTTCTTCCTATCAGCAGCCTTTCGTCGGCGCATTTATCTTTGTATTCGTTATATACATCGAGGCTGTACTGGTTTTTGTAAAGCAAATAATCTTCCTTCAGGACTATTTCAAAACCTCTGTAAATCAGAATTTGCTCAATCTTGCCCCACTCTATGTGGTCGTCCGGCCATACGTGTATGTCGCCTTCTCTCTTGTATCGCGGATTCATTATTCGCCTGAATATGTGTATGTAGCCCGGAACGTCGAGCAGCAGGGCGAGGTAACGCTTGATATTTACCGCCGGCCGGGCCTTTCTGAGAAACTCGATATATTCCGTTGGTCTCTTGAAGTATGATTCGGTAACCTCATGGTCGATATAAATCACGCCGCCCGGTTTTACCACTCTGCACAGTTCCTCCACTATGTGCAGGTAGTCGGGCACGTGGTGCAATACGGAGTAAGTCGCCGCCAAATCGAATTGGTCGCTCGGCACGTTGGATAAGTCCTTCCCGTTGAGTTCCAAGGTTCTTGAAAGGCCCGTTTGGGAGAAATTGCGTTCGATCATGCCGAGGAAGCCCTG
>JBDREF010000215.1:0-5831 GCA_043820045.1 Planctomycetota bacterium
GGCTGCACCAGACGGTCAAAACGGAGCGGCCAGGAACCGTCAGGCCCGGGAGTGATTCTCGAAGGCTCCCGCCGGGCAGCCAGAGGCCGGCCGCTCACGGCAGGCGTCAGCTCTCTTGACTCGTGACAGCCAATGCACGAAAGGGTCTGCCCGGGCTGGACATAAGTAAGGCTGCGCATAGTCTGGACGGCTAAACCATCACCATCGAGGGCCTGAAAGAAGACCGGGACTCCGGACGGCACGTGGAAGTAGGCCGAACCGTCCCTCTCAACGGGAACCGTGCCGAGCACGAACTTCCCTGGGTCCTCCTTCGAAATGCCCAGGCTGGGAGAATCCATGTGGGGCTGTGTCTTCGGCGGCACCCCTATTATGCGCAGTTCCTTGATTGAACCACGTTCGATTCCCGCCAATCCACGGTAAACATCCTGGACCAGGAAGCAACCTTGCTGTGGGCCGTCCCAGTCCGCGTTGCAGGGCTGAACCGGAGGTTTCTTCCTCGCACGGACCGGAATCGGATACATACTCGATATTTCCTTATCCCTGTAGATCAATTCCAGATTGCCGAAAGCATCGCAAAGATACAAGCCGAGAGCATTGACCGGGTTATCATTGCCAACTACCTGGCTGCTGCCGCGGTGCGGCGGAAGTTTGCGGTCGCTCCATGCAGCGAGGTAGTAGTTTTCCGACAGCGGGTACGGGTTCGCGTAATACATCGCCGGCCATCCTTCCGCCTCTGGAAAACATACGTCCGGGGTAAGGCGCGTGATGGGGCCGGTTCCCTCGGTCCCGCGCGTACAATCCAGCATCGCCAGCGACCCGCCCGTGATGGAATGATGTGAGCAGGCGGTGAAAATCAGCTTCTGAGAGTTAGGAATCGACCTGGCCTCGAAAATGCACTGTGGCTTGGCCGTGAAATTGCCGTAAACGAGATTGGGATTTGTTCCATCCTGGTTTGTTGACCACAGACTCATCAAATGCCCGTTGAAGCGGTCGATATAATCCCACCTCGCATAGATGATCCGCCCGTCGTCCGCAACCGAAGGCATCCACTCGAAGTTCTCAAAAGCCGATATCGGGCGAATGTTCCCGCCATCGGAATCCATCGCGTGCAGCGTATAGACTGCGACCGGCCGTGTGTTGTCGCCGCCGCAGCGAACGTAGCTGTCCGGCAGTGTCGCTTCTTTCGTGGCGGAGGCGTTTGCCTTCGTGCACTGAACAAACTGCCCCTTTCGTGTTGACAGAAAGACAATGTCACCACCGGGAAGATACCGCGCATCAAAATCATCGTACCGCCCAAAAGTCAACTGCCTGCGTTCGCCGCCGTCAACGTTCATCTCGAAGATCTGATAGAAGGCGTCCTCGGGAAGCTTCTCCTTGTCCACCTTCTCCATCCCCGCCACGTGCGGATAATACCTGCAATAAGCAAAAAGAACCTTCTTGCCGTCATAAGAGACGTCGGGCCGCAGGAAGTTTCCCTCGGGCCAGTCCGCAGTCAGGCAACGCTCGCGCGTTTTTTTACTTCTAAATCCTCTGAGAAGGTAGATACCTCCGCCGGGCCGCGACCACCATCCGTAATACTGGTCGGACATGTGCGGAAGCGTGCCAGGAGCACGTTTGACAAAGAGTATAGTATCGAAGTCGAGCAGAGGATTTGCAAATGCCATCGAACGGACCGCCCGTCGGGCCTGCAAGTAGAGATCGCGCCGGGACTCCTGGCGGGTGCTGCCCCGCTCAGCGATAGACCTCAGAGCCTTCAAAGGCTCATCTACTTTGACTCCCATGTGCCAAAGGTCGTCCGCCAGCTTGAGACCGCGTTCGACTACTTCAGTGACGTTGTAGCCCGCCGTGCTGAAATGACTCATCGACCACTGGCTCGTGCTGCTTTGGGTGGCGAGCTTACCAGGGGCGATGTTCCTGCCTGTATCGCCGGCATAGATTTCGATCTCATCAAGATGAAAGTAGCTTTTGCCCGGCAGTTGAAGACGCACGTAGCGAGCGTCAACTCCGCCGAGCTTCACGGTCAGCGGCTTGTTGTCCGTATGGCCGTAGAAGATTTTGCCGTCGTGCCGGTAAACTTCCCTGAAGTTCTTCGCATCGTCCGAGAGCAGAACCATCAGCCGCGAAGCTCTGTCGGCCAGGTCGCAGCGGTTATAGACGACAAGACGGTCCAGCCGAACAGATTCACCCAGATCGACCTGCCACCACGGATCGTTTTCGTTTTCGGTATGAAACCCCCACTGACCATCTATGATGCCGTCACAACCCCCGGCTGCATCCTGTTCGCATGCGGCATCGACGCCCGCGGCAGCGGGTACGGCGCTGCGAACCTGCTCCTGGCGCAGCCAGTCTGCCTCGATTTGCTCTGGTGTACGGGCTGGTGAGATGATCGCAGACCTCGATGTTTCCGCCGGGACCGTTGCGCAGATGGTGGTTAATGCCAGAACTGCCAATACTAAATTGCAGCAGGACTTTGTCATGATCCGCTCCCAACAAGCTTGACGCAGATGAGAAGCCACTAAAAAGAGCACAAGAAACTAATCGAGGACCACTTCATCCTGGTACTCTGGAACAGCTACCTGCCAGCCGGTTTTCTCCCTGACGTAGTCACCGAAGCTAAGGGCACTCTCGGATTCGCCGTGCACTACAAACAACTTCCTTGGCGGTTTTTTCAATGCGCCCAGCCACTCCAACAGTTCTTCTTTGTCCGCATGGGCCGAGAAGCCGTTCACGCGCACCACCCTGGCCTTGACGGGATGCTCCTGGCCGAGTATCCGAACTTCCTTTTCGCCGTCAACGATCCGCCTGCCAAGTGTACCTACCGCCTGGTAGCCCACGAACATTATCGTGTTCTCAGGTCTTGAGATGTTGTTGACAAGGTGGTGTTTTATTCTTCCACCCGTGCACATCCCCGAGCCCGCAATGACCATTACCGTGCCCCTGATGTGGTTGATGGCTTTTGACTCATCACTATTCCCAACCATCTTCAAACCGGGAAAGTCGAACGGAGACTCATTGTTTCTGACAAACTCGGTCATCTCCTCATCGTACAGCTCGCGGTGCCGCTTAAAGACCTCGGTGATCTTCGAAGCCATCGGACTGTCCAGAAAGACCATCAGATGCGGGATTGCGTCATCGATCAGCAGCTCATTGATGAAATACAAAAGCTCCTGCGAGCGTTCGAGCGCGAAACTCGGGACGATGATATTGCCGCCGGCCTGCCTGGTTGAATTTATCACATCGGCAATCGCCTTCTTGGTATCTTCCGGCCCCTGGTGGACACGATCTCCATAAGTGGACTCAACGAGGATATAATCAGCCTCCTCAACCAAAGAAGCATCGCGGACGATTGGTCTGCCCGGCCGTCCGATATCCCCGGAGAATAAGATACTTCGCTCCTGTCCGTTCTGGCTTACCTTAACCTTTATGATCGAAGAGCCCAATACATGGCCCGCATCGCAAAAAGTCGCTTCGATACCGGCGCCAATCTCAACGGGCTGTTTGTATCGAACGCCGGAGAAATGCGGAAAACAGGCCTCGGCATCAGCAATAGTATAAAGCGGAACCTCCGGATGAGTGCCTTTTCGGCCTTCCTGCTCATGTCTCTTGCGTTTGAACTCCGCATCTTCTTCCTGCAGCTTGGCGGAATCCAGCAATATGATTTGAGCAATCTCGGCCGTAGCGGAAGTGCAGTATATCCTGCCTTTGAATCCGTCTCTGACCAGCTTCGGCAGCAGGCCGCAATGGTCGAGATGTGCATGAGTAAGCAAAACGGCGTCTATGCTCTCGGGAGGAATGGTAAACGGCTCCCAGTTTCTGTCTCGAAAATGCCGTTCCTGATAGAGTCCACAATCGACAAGAATCCTGGTGCCATTAACCTCAAGGAGATGTCGAGAGCCCGTAACGTTCTGTGCGGCACCGAGGAACTGCAACTTTATTGACATAGATTACCTCATCTGTAGTCTGGCGGCGATCTTATAAGGGTCCTATAAGAGGATATCTTACCAAGGCATCGCCGCCAAGTCAACCAAAGAATCAATAGTCCCGGAACGGCCGGCGGGGCTCGGCGGCGGCCACTAGTTTCTCCCATGCGGCAAAACGCGACTTGACCCTGGCCAGCACATCGGGCTTTTCTTTCGATAGATCGTGCTGCTCGCCAATGTCACTTGAGAGGTCGAATAATCCTGAACCGCGCGCCGACTCAACCCACTTGAAGTTCCCGACGCGAGCTGCCTTGTCGCCTCTTCGCTGCCAGAACATTTCTTTGCGCGGGGATTTCGCTTTGCCAGCGAGTACGGCAGTCATATCGAAGCCGTCCAGCTCGACGCCTTCCGGCGATCCTGCACCTGCGGCTTTGCAGACCGTCGGGAGTATCTCCATTGAAGTGAGGAACTCGTCGCAGACCGATCCAGCCGGAATCGTACCCGGCCAGCGCACGATGCACGGCACGCGAAGGCCGCCCTCGAACATCTGGCCCTTGCCGCCCTTGAGCGGAGCGTTGTCCGCACCCCCGCTGCCGCCGTTGTCGGAGAAAAAGACAACGATGGTGTTTTCTTCCAGCCCATGCTCGGCCAAGGATTTCAGGACTTGTCCGATCGCCTCGTCCATATACGTCGTGGCCGTCATATATCGCATACGCCTGGCCCTGCGCGAGTCGGCATCTTTGGGGTCATACTGTCCATAATTGGCGCGGATATATTCGAGCGGCGCCTGCACGCCCGGTCGAGGCCGGTCAAGATTGGAGGCGCCGTGCGGAGCGTTAAAAGGCAGATAGCAGAAGAACGGACGGTCCTTATTCTTTTCGATAAAACGTACGGCCTCCCGCCGAAACAAATCCGTGGCATACGTTCCCTTGTCCTCGGTAGTAGGCTTGTTGCCGCGCCGCATCGACGGCACCCCGTATCGTTCGTGCGTCCAGTAGTCTATCCCGGTGTTCGTAAAGCCGTAGAACTCGTGGAAGCCGCGTTGGAGTGGAAGAAACCGGTGTAACTGACCCAGGTCCCACTTGCCGAAGATTCCACTGACATAACCGGCCCGCCTGAGGGCGCGCGGAATCAGCACCTCGCGGGTGTCCATTCCGCCAATCATCTCCCATGACACGGCGTATTCGTCTTCGGGGTAGAGGTAGTCGTGATCGACCAGATCGTTACGGAACATATCATAAGTCCCGTTTCGCTGCGGATAGCGGCCCGTGAGCAGACTGCCCCGTGAAGGCGTGCAGGCAGGCCAAGTAACGTAGAAGCTCGTCAGCCTGACTCCATCGGCGGCCAGGCGGTCGAGATTGGGCGTCTTGATATCCGGACTGCCATAGCAGCCAAGGTCACGATAACCCTGATCATCGGACACAATCAGCACAATATTAGGCGGACGTTTGGCCGCAAGCCGCCGAGAAATACCCGTGCAGCCCGGCAAGGCGAGCGAGGCTAAGCCAAGAGAGGTGAATTTCAGATACTCGCGTCGATTCATGTCGATTCCAGCTCCTTTCATTTGCATTTGTGGGCTTTGGAGAATGTTATTCTTGCCTGCCGGGAAGTTCAAGCTCTTTCTCGTTCAATAAAAGCATATAAAAGGCCCCAGGCCAGTCCCATGAGGCCAGTTGGAGCCCCAAGCCCGGTCATTTTGATTGACTCTGCCGTTGCGAATGTGTTAAAATAGCTGAAGGTTGAGTATCGATTTCTTTGAGATACGTACAAACGTTGATTGCGACTTTGAGGCTTGAGGGTCACAAATAATAAACCGCAGCAACCTGCTCACAACGCCTTTGGAGATGGAGGCAGAAATATAACCATATCTGTGAAAATTCAGTTCCTCTCGATAGTCCTGGTTGTCTCCCT
>JBDREF010000216.1:0-10164 GCA_043820045.1 Planctomycetota bacterium
TTTGTGAAATCTGTTACTAAGAAAAAGACGCCGTGGTATGTTGCCGGGCTGCATTTTGAGTGCGTGCAGTGCGGGGCGTGCTGCTCCGGGCCGGGGGAAGGGTATATCTGGGTGACGAAGCCGGAGGTTAAGATAATCGCCGATTCGCTGAAAATGACGGTCGAGCAGTTGCGGGAGAAATACCTCAAACGCGTAGGCCTGCGAACGTCGATAATCGAACATCGAATCACCAAAGACTGTATATTCCTGCAGGAAAGTGCCGGGCAACGAGGATGCGTGATTTACGCCGTACGGCCGAGCCAGTGCCGGACCTGGCCCTTCTGGCCTGAGAACCTGGCGAGCCCCGACACATGGAACGAGACTGCCCAGAAGTGTCCCGGCATCAGCCGCGGAAGGCTGTACAGTTGCGAGGAAATAGAGAGCATCAAAAGGAACACGAAATGGTGGCAGGGCCCCGGGCGGACGAACGACTGCTAGAAAGAGTAGCCGAGATTTATCACTGGCTGGAGCAGCAGATTCGCCGGCACGACGAATTAGCCGGGCAATGCAAGGCCTGCGGCGACTGTTGCGACTTCGATGCGTTCGACCATCGTTTGTTTATTACTCCGCCGGAGCTTATGTATCTTGCAGCCAATCTTGGCGGCGAAAATGTCAGGCCGATGCCGGCGGACCGATGTCCCTATAATGTTGACGGCAAATGCAGCGTTTATGAATATCGTTTTGCCGGCTGCAGAATCTTCTGCTGCAACGGCGAGAAGGATTTTCAGAGCGAGCTGAGCGAAGCGGTTCTGGAAAAACTTAAATCGACCTGTACGGAATTTCAAGTCCCGTATCGCTACACCCATCTGGCGGCCGCATTGAATGACTGTTCGGGCGGCTAATATTTGTCGATTGGCAAAGGGATATTGTCCCTCGGATCGCGCAGGTTGATGTATTTTACGCCGCCCGAGAGCGTGCCGAACTCTTTGTAATAGCTATAGAGCTTGGCCAGCTTCTGCTCGTCGGTGGATTCAAGATGCCGCTGCCATTGGCCCACCTCGGCTCCCCATATTATCTCGGTATTGTCCCTTGAGTATAGAACTACATGCGGGCGGCGTTTGTTTTCCCGCCCGTTGAAGTTGCTTATGTTGATTTGGTCGATTTCGTACAGCAGCGGCTTATCTGGTACGATGGCTCTGTCCATCTGGGTGAGGCGCTCGATTATTGTTATGGCGGCGGCGAGATCTTCGCAGCGCCAGGCTTCGCCCAACGGCGGCATTTTTGTCGCTGTCGACAACCCTGCTATCTCCACGATGGGCAGGTTCGGCATCGGCACGAAATCGAGCACGACGCTCTCGCTATCCACGTAGAACGTGAGCGGACCCGACTTGATCATGGCCACGGGCTTTCGCCAGCGTCCCTCGATGCGGAGCCCGTCTCCGGTAGTCTCCACTTTGACGTTGTCGATCCAGGCCACGCGTTTGCGTATGTTGCGTCTCGCCGATGAAGCGGCGTTTTCATCGAGCCTCAAATCCGCAACGTTCGCTCTCGCGGCGTCGCGGACTTTTTCCTGGAGCTGCTCGTTGACCCAGGGCGGGACGGAAGCCAGCTCGATGCTTCCCGTGCCTTCCGGCATGGGAGCGGTCCTTTTCACATATTTCTCCAGGAGCGTAAGCCCCATTGCTATACCGCCGAGAACGCAGGCTATCGCCAGTACTTTCAGAATGCTCTTCAAGCCCGGTCCGACCCATTTGGCTCCCTGCTTCTTCTTCAGGGCGCCCGGTCTGAACGATAATCTCTTGGTCTTTTTTTTTCTTCCGGCAGTCATTGTCCTGTATCTTGCTTTATATCTAAGGCCGGACGAGTGACGGATATGCCGCCTCGATAATTCTTGTGCACAAACCGCTCATTGACAATCCCGTCTTTGCCGCCGCCTTGGGCAGAAGGGAATGGCTTGTAAAGCCCGGGATAGTATTGACCTCCAGAGCGAAGGCGGTTCCCTCGTCGGTCACGATGAAATCAACTCTCCCGAAGTGTCTGCACCCGAGCTTATGGAAACAGTCAATCGCCGCCCGCTCGATATCGGCCGCCGCAACCGGGTCCGCAATCGTATCGAAGAGAAACTCCGTCTGCTCATCGACATATTTTGCGTGATAGTCGTAGAAGCTGCTTTTTGTGCGGATCTCAATAATCGGCAGCGCCCGGTCGCACAGGATGCCCACGGTTACTTCCCTGCCCGGCACGAATTCTTCGATCATACAATCGCCGAACTCGCGGAACGTTTTCTCCGCCGCATCGACGGCTTCGTGAGGCGTCGAGACAATGCTGATGCCTACGCTGCTTCCTTGTCTTACGGGTTTGACCACATACTTGTCCCGGAAATTTTGCAGTTGTTCCTCGAGTTTGCGGGTATCGGTCCGGGGGCCGAACTCGATTGCAGCAGGCGTGGCTATGCCCGCTTCGTCAAAGAGCTTCTTGCTCGCTATTTTATCGAACGCCAGCTTGCTCGCCGCCGGTCCGCTTCCGGCATAGAGAAGCGACCTGTCTTCGAGTATTTGCTGGAGCTGGCCGTCTTCGCCGAACTGCCCGTGCAGTGCGGGGAAGAAGACGTCGACGCTGCTGTCTTCCAGGATGTCCAGACAGTCCGGTCGAATATCGGCTGGGATCACGTTGAAGCCGGCTTCGGTCAACGCCTGCGCGACGCATTTACCGCTCTGGATACTTACGTCCCGCTCGGTGCCGATACCTCCGGCAAGGACGGCTATTTTCAATTTGCTGTTTACTGTTTTCAATTCGCTGTTACTTAAATTTCCAACTGAACTTTTGCAAAATCGAAGTTAGGCATATATTATTTCAGAAAATCGGTTTCACGATTTTCTGAAAATAATCGGGTATCGTATATTAACATATTGTGGCATCAAACGTTACGCATCGTGTTTTAGAAAGAAAAAAGCGGAAGAGAAGATTTTTTCTTCCCAAAAGTATGCCTAACTTCGATTTTGCAAAACTCTTATTTCTAATCACCAAATCTCTATTTCAAGCTCCAGCTCGACGTCGAATTGTTCCTTGACTCTCTGTTTTACTGCCTCTGCGAGTCTCATCACATCGCGGCTCTTGCACTCTTTTTCGGCGATTATGAAATTTGCGTGCTTATCGCTGACCATGGCCCCGCCGATCTTCAGCCCTTTCAGGCCTGCCCTGTCGATTAAGGCCCCGGCCGAAACACCCCTTGGATTCTTGAATATGCAGCCCGAATTCTTGGTGTTCAACGGCTGGTTGTTCTTCTTGTAGATCCAGATTTCCTTGACGGTTCGCATGATTTGTTCCGGGTCGGCGGTGTTGAGTTTCAGCCGGGCTTCCAGAATAAATTTTGCGGTAATATTTGTTCGGCGGTAGTCGAATACGAGTTCGGGCTTGCTCTTCTTGAAGACGTTTCCGCTGCTGTCCATCAGTGTGACAGTCTCCACCGACGAGCCGAAATCTCCGAAATTGCCGCCGGCGTTCATCCTTACCGCTCCGCCCACGGAACCCGGTATGCCCGTCAGGGCTTCGAGGCCCGAGAGGCCTTTTTCCACGCAGGTAAGAACCAGCTTGCTCAACTCCGCCCCTGCGCAGGCGGTGACGTCCTGGCCGTCAAACTGAATCTTCTCGAACTGCTCTGATTCCAGTTTTATCACCGCACCTCGCAGGCCTTCGTCGCTGATAAGCAGATTGGAGCCGAAACCCATTATGTAGATACGGATTCCGTTCTCGTTACATCGCTTAACAACTTCTTTGAGTTGCCTGGTTGTTTTGGGCCTGATGAAGTAATCCGCCGGCCCGCCCAGCCCGTACCATGTTCGTTTGGCCAACGGATAATCTGTTTCAACAATTTCCTCTAATCCACTGAAGGTACTCATCCGAAACTTTCCAAATATCACCTGCACCCATAGTTACTACCAGCTCGCCTGAGCCTACGTTACACTTGAGATAATCGCAGATGCCCCCGAAGCTCTCGATGAACAGGGCCTGCGTTCTGTTGCCTCGCATCCTTTCGACGAGTATCTCTGCATTTACTTCTTCTCTGGCCGACTGCGAATCCCGGACGAAGTAAATCTCCGGCACAATCGTCACATCGGCAAGCTTAAAGCTTTCTGCAAAATCATCAAGCAAAAACCGCGTTCTGCTGTACTGATGCGGCTGAAAAACGCACCAGATACGTTTAGGCTGATACTTTTGCCTTATCGCCGCGAGGCTCGCCCGGATTTCCGTCGGGTGGTGGGCGTAATCATCGAGGACCGTAATTCCGCCGAACCGTCCCTTCAGCATCAGCCGTCGGTCGATACCGGTAAACTCCGGCAGCAGTTGAAGCACTTGCTCAGGTTCGGCTCCGACGTTTACCGCCATAGCCACCACCGCCAGTGCGTTCAGGATATTGTGCTTACCCGGCAGGGAAATCTTCGTCGGTCCCAATAGCCGGCCGTTGTGATAAACGTCAAAGGCATAAAGCCCGTCGGTCAACACGATATTATCTGCATAGAAACTGCAACTGCCGTCGAACCCGAAGGTCTCGCATCGTATCTCGTGCAGACGCGGATCCGTGATTATCTTTGCCACGTTGACATCTTGGCCGTTGGCGATTATTACGCCGCCGGGCTTGGTTCCGAGGGCAAATTCACCAAAGGTCTCGACTATCTCGTTTTCATCCTTGTAATAGTCCAGATGGTCCTGCTCGATGTTCAGTATGCAGGCAACTTTGGGCCTCAGGTTCAGAAAGCTCCGGTCGTATTCGCAGGCCTCGGCCACGAAATGCCTGCTGTCGCCCGCCCCCGAGGAGCTGCCCAGTTGGCTGATTTTGGCGCCGACGATAAAGTTTGTGTCGATGCCGATTTGTTTGAGCAAACAGGTCAGCCACCCGCTCGTAGTGCTCTTGCCGTGGGTGCCGCTGATTGCGATACCCTCATAGCGATTCATCAGCAAGCCTAACATCTCGGCGTATTTATAGACTTCGCATCCGCGCTGCCGTGCCAGCATGAGTTCCGGGTTTTCCTCTCCTATCGCCGCCGAGATGACTACCGCGTCGGTCTGTTCGCTGATATTAGCGCTGCTGTGGCCCTGCTTTATATCGGCGCCAAGCCGGGCCAGTTCATCTGTGACCTCGCTCGGCGTCTGGTCCGATCCGGCGACAATCGCGTCGTTTTTCATAGCGAGCCGGGCCAGGCCGCTCATTCCGATGCCGCCGATGCCGATAAAGTGAAATCTCTTGCCCGCCAGCGCCAATCGTGTACCCGTGTTTACTGCAACCGTTCTTTCATCGCCGTCCGGGGCTGTCTTTGACCCCGGCTGAAGCCGGGAATCCAAAATGTCGCATCTTTCCATAGTTTGACTTTTCCATATTCTAATCTTACCGCCGCTGTAATTGCGGGCGGCGTGAAGCCGGGCAAGGCGATTCTCAAAATATCCTTACCTGCGCTTCACACAGGGTTATACCGGTGGCGAAAACTTTCAGGTGGCTGCAAAACCTCAGGCACTCCGCGGTCTACTCATAGAGTCTTTGGCCGAATTTCGGATCAAAGCCGCCATGATACGTTTTCTTCCGGCGAATTCCTTAAATACTACTGCTCCTTCCTATTTATCGTCTCATGCGGGCATATCTGACGACTTTTTATGAAAACTTATGCTGACTTGAATTCTCTTTCATCAGTGCCGGGCAGTCAAGTCGAAAAATGAGCCTGATTCGCAACAGTCCTCGTCCGGCGTGTGCCGAGTTAATATGTTGTTGACCTTTACCGGCCGGGGTGCTACTCTATCGCCACAGTTATTTAGGAAGATGTATATGGAATTATCCTGGGTTATGAAGCTGAGAATAGCTGCCGCGGCCGCAGTGGGTATAGCTCTGATAGGTGTTCTGGCCTGGCCGCTCGCCGAATCATCCGCGGCCTCGGGTTCCGTCAACTACGGCGGTGCGGCGATACTGGTACTGCTGGCTTTTGCGGCTGGCTTGGCGGCCTTCTTTCTGTCGTGGCCCTACGGCTGGGAGATTGGCATTTTGGCCGCTCCGTTCGGCCTGGCTTTCTGGGCAGTCCGTTCCGGGAGTATGGCCGACCTGATCCGGCTAAACCCTACTGTCGCCCAGCGTCAGGCGCTTGTCGCATCGCTTCGGTTGGAGCCGATTTTCTGGCTGCTTATCGTTGCCGCCGGCTTTGCCGGTCCGTTACTGTGTCGGGCGCTGCTGTCGAAAAAAGACTCCGACGGCGGAAAGAAAAAACAGCAATACAATTTCCTGAGCGCGATAGCCGCCCTGGCCGGTTCGGCTGTTGTGGCTCACCTGTTTATCAGGATGTTTGCCCAGGATATAAGGCACTCGGACAGTAGCTTTCATTCGGTTACGGCACAGCCCGCCATTGGGCAGGTGGCTTTTGCCGTTTTGGTCTCATTTGGCTTTGCCGCGTTCCTGGCCAAGAAGTACCTCAATGCGAGCTATATCTGGCCGTCAATCGCGACCGGCCTTGTAACTGCCTTCGCCGTAAGTGCTTACAGTGGGAAAATCCAGTATCTTACCCAGAACTGGCCCGTAGATTTCTTCCCCAATGCGGTGATCTCCATATTGCCTGTCCAGATGGTGGCTTTTGGCACGCTGGGTTCGGTCGCCGGCTACTGGATGGCTATGCGCTACGATTATTGGCGACAGCACGAAAGTGGGTAGCACTGAACCGGCTGGATTTAGCCAAAGGCACATATCTTTTTTTGAGTCTTAGCTTGCGGATAAGTGCTTATAAATCCGTTATTTACGCCCCTAAGACCCCATAATCACACTTTATTGCCCGGCCAAAAACAAAAATGGTTGTTTTTGGTCTTAAAATTAGCCGAAATATACTTGTGTCAAAGATTTGCCGTTCAGATAAAAAGTTACTGAACTGAACATTTAGAGAACAAAGGTATGCGAAATAGATTTTAGGGAGCAGAAGGACGAACAGTTGGCGGGAGTTTTTCGTAAGAGTTAATATGATAAGGCCAGCCAACAAAAGGAGTTAGCGATGTTAGTTCTAAGCAGACAAAGAGATGAGTCAATTATGATCGGCGACGATGTGGAGATTATCATCGTTGATGTTCGTGGGGATAAGGTTCGTCTGGGTATAACGGCTCCCAAGAGCATACCGGTACATCGCAGAGAGATCTACGACGCGATACAGCGGGAAAAGGCCGATAAGAAGGAGTCTCACGAGCAACCGCAGGCCGAACCCAAGGCCCAGCAGGAACAAGAGCCTGACAAGAAGCCCCAGGACAATCCTTAAACGCACGGGCTTATATTGCCCGGCACCCCCCCGAACCACCTCACCAAACCATTTCCACCGCTTGATTACCTATGAATTTCTCTTATTTTCGGCGGTCTTGTTTTGCGCGCCGCCAGGTCAGTATCCCACATTGCCGGGCACAGATTGCGCGGGTACAATGTGGCCGACCGGATTATTGAGCTTTGGAATCGACTGTAATGCTTGAATTCATTACCGACAGAGGCATATACGAAAAGGTAATCTGCGGACGGGTCGCAAAGGCTCGCAGGTTTGTCTGGATAGCCACTGCCGACCTCAAAGACCTTCACGTGGACAAAGGCGGCAGGATGGTCCCATTTCTGGAGATTTTATCGGATTTGGTGAAAAAACGTGTCGAGGTCAGACTGCTGCACGCCAAGGAGCCGGGTCCGGCCTTTCGGAAAGACTTCGACAGGTATCCGAACCTGATAAAAGGAATGGAGCGGATTCTTTGCCCGAGAGTCCATCTAAAGGCCGTAATTATTGACGGCGGCTTCGCCTACACCGGCAGCGCCAATCTCACCGGCGCAGGCATGGGCGCAAAGAGCGAGCACAAGCGAAACTTCGAGTCCGGCATAATCACCGACGACGAAGCGATAGTCGGTCAGGTCATGGAACAATTCGACGCCATCTGGACCGGAAACCACTGCCCCAAGTGCGGCCGAAAAAAATTCTGCGCAGACTACAAAGACATCTTGGTCTAGCATTACGTCTCGCATGTTTGACGCGTGTGGGAAGAGATTGCTTCGTCGCTGCTCTCCTCGCAATGACAGAGCATCCGTAGGGTGGGCAAATTCCGTTTTTGCCCACGCGGATTAGGTTGGCGTGCGCAACAAACTGATCAAATTCGCGTGTGCAACAAGTTGCACACCCTACGTCTACAAAGACATCCTGGCGCGATAGACACTACGCACCTCGGATTACACCAACAGGTCAGAATCGGAAGCGTTCGATGTTCTTGGGTGAGAATCAGGAAGAAACTTCAGTTGCATGTCGTCAGCAGCAAAGGTGCCTTTTCGTCTACGTGGTGGAGGATTGATGACTATTAGTTTATGCTCTTTCTCCAAGAGCTTGAGGGCTTTTGTGTATGTATAGGCGGGTGTTTGAGTTAGTACGATCTCTTTCACCTGAGAAACTGTTCGGACTTTCCCCTCCAGAGACACACTCAGGTCTTCAGCAAGCATCTCATCTTGGTAATCTCTGAAGAGATTGAGCTGTGACGGATTGTCTTTGTCGGAGAACCGAAAGCCGCCACCTGGGTCAACCTTCCACATGGCTCTTTTCATCAGCTCCAGTCCTCTCAGGCTGTTTGTACAGAAAAAGAGCCAATAAAGCAACTTGTCATTGGTATCACACATAGCGAAGTGCCAAACGTACTTGCTGCCACTCTTCTTTTCGAGTGCAGTTTTGTAGGTTCCTAATGTGAAGACTGAACGTTCATTGGATTCCAGCCCAAGGGCCGGGCGCCATTCAGGGCCACCAAACGTTCTGTCTAAAGATGGCCACTTGGTTTTATCTCCTAGAAATCGGTTCATATGATCCCAGTTTAAATATGAGAAGACTTCGCATTGAGGTTGGGACATTACTCTCTGAATTAGCTGTAATGATACGTCGGAGTATCCAGATTGGTCGAGGAAGAAAAACGCCGGTCCGATTTTGCGTTTGGTTTTCTCGTAGATATCCAGAATCTCGTTCAACACTCTCTCACAGTCGCCTTTCTCTACCCTAACGGAACTGATTCTACGAGATTCCCCTATCCTTTTTCTGTAATCTTCAACGATATTCTGCAAAATAGCATGTCTTTCGTTGTGCTCCTCAATGAATAAGAAGCTAATGGGGATGGGGAACTCGTAAGAGTGCTCCAAGACGGATTCTATCGCAAGAATAGGACTTCCAGGTTCTCCTCCAGCATACCGTCCCGGACCAGCGAAACCATCAACGAACAACAACTCTGCTTTTGAGATGCCTAATTTGTGTGACTGTCTTGCCATGATCGGCACCCAAGCCTTGAGATAATTTTCCAAAATGCGGTGCTTCGCCAAAGTGTGAGCGGAGCTTTCCCAAATGGGAGGTGATGTGTCACTCATTTGTGTTCACCAACAATACTTCTTGAATTAACGTAGGCATGGCATCCCATGTGCGGCCGTCGAGTACTCGGCCGGCTTTTTTCTTGTTTACGCCTCCCCATTGTTTGAAGAAGAAAGGAACATCTGCGCAAAGGCACTGATCGCGTATGTCGGTAACCCATTGTGGTTTCATCGGTCTTGCCCCCGGGCCTGATTCACCGCCGCCGATGACCCAGTCGATTTCCTGGAGGTCAATATTGGGGATGGGGCCCAAAAGCGGCTCGCAGGAAATAAATTTGACGGCCGCACCGGTCGCCCTGAGGTCATCTATGCGGTAAGTGCAGTCGGCATTCTCGACGGTTACGCCCATCCAGACGTTCTGCGGCCAAATCAACTTCGAGCTTAATTTCAGCAGACGGTCGGAACGTTTCGTCAATATCTGGAATCGGTGATGAGACGCCCGGCGCATAACGTCAAAGACTTTCGAGATGAAATCGAACGGGACATCTTTGTGAAAAAGGTCGCTCATAGAATTGACGAAAATGCTGCGCGGCTGCTTCCAGCGCAAAGGTACTTCAAGGGCGTGCTCATGAAGTGTGACCCGGAAACCGTTGGCGTAGTTGGGGCTGCCCGCTGCTTTGAGGCGCAAGGCCATACGTTCCGCATAGCAATTCCTGCAGCCCGCGCTGATCTTTGTGCAGCCGGTAACGGGGTTCCATGTAGATTCAGTCCATTCGATCTTGGAGTTCTGAGCCATTCGGCCTCCGGAAGAAAGTTCATCATCTGCAAAGGATAACGCTCGAACGCGAGAAGTCAACGAATTTGCG
>JBDREF010000217.1:0-10949 GCA_043820045.1 Planctomycetota bacterium
AAGGCGCTTGGCTCTGAGAGCCTGGATCCCGGCAAACTTGCCTGGCAAAGCGACTACTACTGGCGCGTCGATGCAGTTTACAACGCCGGTCCGGTGAAGGGCCTTGTCTGGGGCTTCACGACGGCCGATTTTATCGCAGTGGATAATTTCGAGTCCTACAACGACATCGACCCGCCTGATCCGACGAGCAACAGGATATTCGAGGCGTGGATTGACGGTTTTGGTACCACGAACAATGGCGCTCTGGTCGGCAACGACCTTCCTCCTTATGCCGAGCAGACCGTGGTTCATGGTGGCATCCAGTCAATGCCGTACAGGTACGACAACAACCTGAAAACATCCGAGGCGACCCTGACGCTTACCTATCCGCGCGACTGGACCGAAGAAGGCGTCACGAAGCTGTCATTGTGGTTCCGCGGCTCTTCGGCAAATGCAGCCGACAAGTTATATGTCGCCCTCAACGGCAATGCAGTCGTCTATAATGATGATGCGGCAGCAACGCAGAAAGGCGGCTGGAACCAGTGGGTTATCGACCTGCAGGCGTTTGCGGACCAGGGTGTGGCCTTGACCAATGTCAATACGATTGCAATCGGTATTGGTACCAAGGGCAGCCCTGCCGCCAGCGGAACAGGCCAGATGTACTTCGACGACATCCGGCTTACGCAGTAGATTTTGCAGTATATAGAAGGACGTGTGAATTTTGCGGGCCTGTGCCGATTAACTCGGCACGGGCCCCTTTCATTTGGCCGGCGCCGACGTGCGAGACGGCTTTCTTGACATTCGCAGTCAAAAGGCTAATACTTCTCAGGAAAAACGTTCGTGTGGCAACCGCCATCTTGAAACGGGCCGAACAAATGAAGAGGATACGCAAAAGCCATTCGTGGATATTCCCGATGATGATCCTTACGGCTGTCGCCGTGCACTTCCCGGCCGCCGCCGAGGAGGATTCTTCCCGGGCATATTTCAAGATACAGGTCGTGGACGGCTCAACCGGCAGGGGGGTGCCTCTGGTCGAGCTGCGGACCGTCAATAACATACGATACTTCACCGACAGCAGCGGAATCGTCGCATTCGACGAACCGGGTCTTATGGACGCGGAGGTCTTTTTCTTCGTTGAAAGTCACGGCTACGAATTCCCGAAGGACGGATTCGGCTTTCGCGGAACCAGGCTGAAGACCACATCCGGAGGCAGTGCGCTTCTCAAGATCGACCGGCTCAATATCGCCGAGCGACTCTACCGAGTCACCGGCCAGGGGATATATCGCGACAGCATCCTTACCGGCCATCCCGTGCCGTTAAAGAATCCTCTCCTTAACGGCGGCGTTTTGGGCCAGGATTCGGTGTACATGTGTATCTACCGTGGCCGTCTGTTCTGGTTGTGGGGCGATACGAACAGAGCTTCCTATCCCCTCGGGCATTTCGCCACGGCCGGCGCATTTTCCGATTTGCCCGGAAAAGGGGGGCTCGACCCTGGGGTCGGCGTCGATCTGGAATACTTCGTCGATGAGACTGGATTCAGCAGGCCGATTTGCCGCTTGGAGGAAAAAGGCATGGTCTGGCTTGATGGCCTGCTGACCGTCAAGGACAACCAAGGCTCCGAGCGGATGGTCGCCAGGCATGCGCGAATGAAAGACCTTGGCGTCGCCTGCGAGCGCGGGCTCGTGGTCTTCAATGATTCGACAGGCTCGTTCGAGCCGATTGTTCGTTCGGGCCCGGACTTTCTGCCGTACCATGATTCGGGGCACGCTCTTGCCGTGGATGTCGAAGGCGAGCGATACTACTACTTCGCCACGCAGTTTCCGCTGGCGGTTCGCATGCGCGTCCAAGCCGAATGGGACCACGTCATCGACCCGAACCGTTACGAAGTCCTGACCGCCCTTCCTCGTCCATCGTTCGCACGTTGGGTCCGCGCGGCAGAGTTGACCGGTAATGACGCATCTCGAATGCCTTCGCTAATCGAAGCTCTGAAAAAAGAGAAGAAAGACACGCATCTCTACGACGTAACCTCGGGCCGGAAGGTTACGCCCCACGGCGGTAGCGTTTACTACAACCTCTATCGGCGCACATGGATAGCAATCTTCGTCGAGGCCGGCGGCGAGGATTCATATCTGGGCGAGGTCTGGTATGCCGAGGCGGATACTCCCGTCGGGCCGTGGGCGTACGCCCGCAAGATTGTGACGCACAACAAGTACACTTTCTACAATCCGATGCAGCATCCGTACTTCGACAAGGACGGCGGTCGCGTGATCTATTTCGAGGGTACTTATTCCAACTCATTTTCGGGTTCTGAGGAAAACCCGACGCCGCGTTACGATTATAACCAGATCATGTACCGCCTGAGCCTCGACGACCCGCGTCTTACCCTGCCGGCGCCGGTCTATGAGATACGCGACGAGCGAGAGCAGAGGCGGTATCTGCTGCGCGACGGCGTGGAAACAGAAGCCATATGGGACCTTGTCGAATCGATGCCGTTCTGCGCCGTCGAGCCGGAAAGGGCTTCGAGTGATTTTGTCCCCATATACGTTCAGGAAACCACCGGCGGCGGCAGGCTTACCTTAGAACGTCCCAACCAGTCTGCGAGCCCACTTTTCTATGCCTTGCCGTCTGATTCAGCGATCGACAATTCATGCGTGGTATCTATCTACGAGTATCATCACGCCGATTCGGGTCAATATCTCTATTCCACCGACCCGGCCCTGCGCAAGGAAGGCTGGACGCGAGCAGGGACTGCTTTGTGCAAAGTCTGGAAAGCCCCGCCGACTCCGCTACTTATCGATCACAAGGCAAAGCCGGTCACCGCACGCTAAGACATGTCGGCAAGGCTGGTATGTCCGAGCAGTTTCCAGCCGGACGGCAGGGCGATTGCGGCTAAGATTATTTTTGCCAGGTCGCCGGGGAGGAAGGGCAACAGGCCTATGGTTAGGAGGCTCGCGCTTATTCCCGTCAGGCAGGTTAGCCAGAGCAGGCCGCAGGTGTAGATGGCGAGGTTCCCGAGAATCATCGCAAGGACTGTGGTAGCCGTGCGCCGGTCCCAGCCTCTCTCGGCGAGCAGTCCCGTGACATAAGCGGCGGGAACGAAGCCAACCAGATATCCGCCGGTCGGGCCCAACAGCACTCCGGGGCCGCCTCCGAATGCGAACACGGGCGCTCCCGCGAGGCCCTGAATCAGGTACGCGATGACGGCAAGGCTTCCCCGCCTGGCTCCTAACAGAGCCCCAACCATCAATACGGCGAACGTCTGACCCGTAACGGGAACGGGGCCGAAAGGCAGCACAACCTTTAACTTAGAACTCAAGCCAATCAACAACGAGCCGCCAAGAATCAGGGCGATATCATAAAACGCGGCATACCGTTTTTCGCACGGCCGTAAGATGTCGGCTACAGTTGCATTCGCCAGCATACAAACTCCAAATTTGTCATTCTCGCAGAAGCAGGAATGACAGTATCCAATTCATATTCAACTACGAACTACTTTCGGCAGAATTATAATTGAAATTCCTTCCGACGTCAAATACCTCATTTTCAAGTCAGTTCATCTCGATTACTGCAACATCTTCGCCGTCGAGGGTGATGTTCGTTTGCCCGCCTTGCCATTCGATTGTCTTATTGCCAACCAGCTCGCGCGAGGCGCCCGGTGCTTTTCGCTCTAACGTGATAGTGGCGGTCCGGCTCTCGGCGCTGTCGTTGAATACCGTAAGGAACTTATCGCCAAAGCGCTCGACATAGACATGATCGTCATTAGAACGAGCCAGCGTTACCGGCTCCCAGCCGGCCTCGGCCACGAGTTTGCACAACGAGACATATTTCTTAAACAGGTCCCGGTCGCGTTCATACAACTCGGGGCGGGTGAAGTAATGGCCCTGCGAAGCGTTGTGGCTGAAGAAGCCCGGGAACACGCCGTAGGCGAGCGAGCGCTTCATATATTTTTCGACAAGCTCGTGCGAGAAATTCTCGAACGGTGTATTCATCAGGAAGCAGTACGGTTTACCCTTGCACAGCGAGCGGCGGTAGAGCAGGTCGTCGTCGGACATCGGCCGCCACGTTCGGTTCTGGTTCCAGTCGGTCTCCGTGCCTACGACGTCCAGCAGCGGCACCAGCCAGCACAACCGGTACGGCGTGGAATTCGCCATCATCAATTTATCCATGCTGTGTACATCCTGGGCGATGGCGCGGATATATTCGAAAACTATCAACCCGCGGAGAATAGCAACCTGTCGCGTATCGAATGAAAATGTCAGGGGCGTCTCGGCGACGGCGAAGTGTTCACGGCGGAAATCGAGTTCCTCGGTGACGTATCCCTCGCTCGAATCGATGTACTCGCCGTCGAGATTTCCTTTTGCCTGCGGCCCGTAAAGCTTTTCGCGAAGTTCCGGGTTCCATTCGTTCTTGAAGTCCGTGACGTCACCGGCGACGTTCGGCATGGAGTTTATGCTCCAGACCGCGCCGTCGCACCAGGGCGTATCCTGCATCTGGGCGGGGAACTGTCCCTTTCGGTCGTGGAAGCCGCTGGTGAAGAGGGCCTTAGCTCGCGGGTCCGCCTTTTCGTCGGCGAAACGCCGGGCCTCGGCCAGCGCTGCTTCGAGCGTGCGGGGCATGTCTTTGGGCATGCGCATCCACCATGTCATCGGCTCGGTATAGCGGAAGGTGATCATGCCGTGCTCGTCGTCCCATGCGGTTTCGTTGTTGCCCTCTTTGAATTTGAAGCCGAAGTCCTGCCAGTCGTTGACGTCGCTTATCTTGGCGAAAGGCATCCAGAGTCCCTGCTCCTGGGTACGGCCGCGAAACTGGTCCGGGAAAATTTCATAGTATTGAGCGAGAGCCGCGCGAAACCCCCACTTCGGGTCGAAGTTGAATTTGCAGAAACGCAGGCGGGCTTTGGGTTTCTCAGGCGCAAGGCCTATGTCGTAAGCAATGAACAATTCTCCGGTTCCCGCATTGTAGCCGACCCGGAAGAAGGCCGGTTGCGCCATGTCGATTCCGAGGCCGACTCCGCGGCCGTTTGCAGCTACTGCGGCAAATGGAAATCGCGACAGCCGGCCGTTCGCGCCCGCTGAGGACCTGCCGGCGGTAACGTATTCCCGCCCCGGTACGACCGGTGAGCTTTGGCGTGGATCTTGCAGCCACAGGCACTCTTGCGCAGGCACGGGGATTGCATAGACTAAAGTTACGGCCCGGTCTTCACCAGTCGTGTCGCAGATGGTGACATCGAAGAAGGTTGCACCGCCGGTTTGAAGCATACGATAATCAAGTTCGATGCCTGAGACGCTGCGCTCGAATCGGACAAAGTCGGAATCGGCCGCAACGTCACGGAACTGGAAGCCTTCGGCCGCCTTATCCTGCAACGAAACCGGCACGCCGTCGAACAGGCACGCGCCCGCCGGCGGCTTGACGATTCGCAGTTCAGGATCGCGGAAGGAGGCCATGCCGGGGTGACGGCGAAGGAGCATGTGAAAAGAGACGGACTTTACGGGCTTTTCCGGAAGTATGACGACCTTCGCCTGCTGCCAGTCATGCGTGCCGACGTCGAACGGGGCGGTCTGTCCCCAGAGGGGGCTGCCATCGGAATGAACCAGGTCGAGATAGAGGGCGTAGTCGCTGTTTCGGCTTCCGGTCACACCCTCGGCCTTACTACAGGCCGTCGCCACAATCGGCTCGGGTCTGGTCTGGTTCAGTACGACCGTCTGCGAAACACCTCGCTGGACCCGCGCATCCGCGGCATTGTCGCAGACAAAGACTGTCCCTTGGCGTTCGAAACCCTCGCCCCACGGCCTCCATGCGTCGGGCTTCAGAAGATTTCCGCCCGTCTTATCGTCAGCGAGGACCTTCTTAACGGCTGCGCCGTCGGAGCCTGCATGCGCGGGCTGGAGTGACATAAGAACGAGACAAACTGCCGGGACAAGGAGATTTCGGGCTGAATGACTTTTGTTCATTTCACACTTACCTTTCCTGATTCACCACCTTGGCGATACGCTGGACTCTCTGAACGCCATATTACCTCAATTGTCCGGCGATTGCACCTTTTGTCTTTTCCCAGCGGAATCCGGGAGCTAAAATAAGCCATATGCACAGAATCCCTGTTGATTGAATTTGTCCAAAAGGAGAAAGGTAAATGCACAGACGAAATTTCCTCAAGTTGGCCGGCGCAGGCGCTGCGGCCCTGGCATTGCGTGGCGGTCTTGTTTCTTGCGGGGAGCGTAAATCGCATCCGAACATTATTTACATCCTCGCCGACGATCTCGGCTACGGGCACCTCGGCTGCTACGGGCAGAAGGAAATCCAGACGCCGAACATCGACAGGATGGCCCGCGAGGGTATGCGTTTCACCGACCATTACGCCGGCTCGGCCTTGTGCGCGCCTTCGCGGTGCGTGCTGATGACCGCCCTGCACACGGGGCACTGTTTCATCCGCAACAACAAAGCGTTGCCGGTCGAGGGCAACGTGCCGATTCCCGCCGACTCTCAAACGATCCCGAAACTGCTCAAGAGGGCCGGCTATGTCAGCGGGGCGACCGGCAAGTGGGGCCTGGGCTACCCCGGCTCCGAGGGCGACCCGAACAACCAGGGGTTCGACCATTTCTTCGGGTACAACTGCCAGCGCGAGGCGCACAGCTATTATCCCGACCACCTGTGGCGCAACGATAAGAAGGTTGTCCTCGAAGGCAACCTCGGCGGTCAGCAGAAGCAGTATTCTCACGACCTTATCACCGCCGAAGCGCTGGACTTTATTCGAAAGAACAGAAGTAAGCCTTTCTTCCTCTACGTGCCATATACGATTCCGCACGCGGCCTTTCAGGTGCCGGACCTCGGCATTTACGCCGACAAGCCCTGGAGCGATGTCAAGAAGGCAATCGCGGCGATGATATCGCGAATGGACGGCGACGTCGGGCGAATCCTGGCTCTCGTAAAGCAGCTCGGCATCGACGACAATACCCTCGTGATTTTCACCAGTGACAACGGCTCAGCCGGCGGCGCCCTGCTCGACGAGTTCAACGGCTCGGGCATTTTGCGAGCTAACAAGGGCACGTTATACGAAGGCGGGATTCGCGCACCGATGATCGCACGCTGGCCGGGCCGTATCGCGCCGGGTACGGCCAGCAGCCATATTTGCGGCTTCCAGGATATGATGCCGACGTTTGCCGAGCTTGCGGGCGTCTCCGTGCCGGGTCCGACGGACGGGCTGTCTATCGTCCCGACGCTGTTGAGCAAAGGCGGGCAGAAACAGCACGAATATCTTTACTGGGAGCTGAGCAACAACCGGGCCGTCCGCATGGGCGATTTCAAGGCGGTCAAGACCAAAGCAGGACTCGAACTTTTCAACCTGCGCGAGGACCCGTCGGAGAAGAACGACATCGCATCGAAGCATCCGGACATCATCGAGAAAGTGCGCGGGATAATCGGGACAGCACACAGGGACAGCCCGTTCTTTACGTGGAAGTACAAAGGGCCTGCGTCCTGACCGAAATGTTTTAGCTTTTTCTGCGCGTATTGCGAATCGATAAGGAGGTAGCTAAGAAATGAAATCATTTTCAAGTCGTCGCAGTTTTCTTAAACATGCCGCGATTGGCGGCGCCGGCTTACTGATTCTGGACAGCGCTGCCTCGGCTCGCAGCTACGAGGCGAACGACAAACTGAACATCGCCCTCATCGGAGTCGGCGGGCGCGGCCGGTGGTTCGTCGATACGATGCCTAAGCTCGGCACTAATGTCGTGGCGATGTGCGACGTCAACGAGCGGAAGGCAAGCTTATCGTTCGAGGAGATTCCGCAAGCGAAGAAGTACTTCGACTTTCGCAAGATGTTAGATGAGATGGATAAACAGCTTGACGCCGTCGTTATCGCCATACCCGACCACACACACGCCATCGCCTCAGCTACGGCCATGAAGATGGGCAAGCACGTATATTGCGAAAAGCCTCTGACACGTGCTATATCCGAGGCCCGCACACTGCGCCGGTTAGCCGCGGAATGCAAAGTTGCTACGCAGATGGGCAATCAGGGTACCGGCAGCGAGGCCTTCCGCCGGGCGGTAGAGCTTGTCCAGGCCGGTGTCATCGGCGAGGTCCGCGAGGTACACGCCTGGAACACCGGCGGCGGACCGGGTGACCGACCCATTCCGACCGATGAGCATAAAATGCCGGATTACCTCCATTGGGATCTCTGGCTCGGGCCGGCTCAGTATCGGCCGTACAACTCTCGCTGGCTGGAAGGCTGGCACGGCTGGCGAGATTTCGGCACGGGCAACCTGGGCAACTGGGCCTCGCACACGATGAACCTGCCCTTCAAGGCTTTGCGGCTCGATACACTCTGGAATGCCAAGTCCGACACTTCTGCCGCAGGCCGGGTCAGACTCACCCCGGAGGTCTCCGGGGTGCACAAGCACTCGCTTCCGAAGTGGGAGATTATCGGCTACGACTTTCCCGCCAGAGGCGATATGCCGTCGGTGAGAATCAACTGGTACAACGGCCCGGGCCAGGCGCCGGGGCCAAGGCTCACGATAGAGCAGCTTTTGGGAAGACAATTAGACTGGGGTGACGCCGGCGAGAAGAGATGGGCCGACCATGCAGGCTGCGTTCTTATCGGCACGAAGGGAATTATTCACTCGACCGGGCACAACATGTCGTTCAGCCTGCTTCCGGAAGATAAGTTCAAGGACTTCGAAGAACCGCCTCGCTCCCTGCCGCGTTCGCGCGGGCATGAGAACGAGTGGCTTGAGGCCTGCAAGGGGGGACCGTCCGCGATGAGCAGCTTCGACTACGCAGACCCCCTTGCCGAATTCGTCTTGCTGGGCAACGTCGCAACTCTGGTCGGCGAGCCAATCGAGTTCGATCCGGTTGTGATGAAAATAGTCAATAACGCCGAGGCCGATGAAGCCATCAAGGCCGAATACCGGCAGGGCTGGTCTCTGTAAACAGCCGGTGCCGTGTGAGCTGTGGGAAAGGAGATTCTGGTTATGAACAATAGTCGTGTATACGGAAAGATTCTTGCAATCGCAGCATTGCTTGCATTGCAGGCTGTCACTCACGGCCAGCTTACGGATCAGCAGGCGCAGCGCATCCGGGCGGCGGTTCCGCAAAAGGCTCGCGTCGCGGCGAAGAAGCCCCGCCGGGTGCTGATATGGAACACGCCTTTCATGGACAATTGTCCCCACAAAGGCTACTGCGTCCCGCAGGCCGAATATGCGATGAGACAGCTCGGCGAAAAGACCGGGGCGTTTGAGCCGGTAGTCAGCGACGACGTAGCGATGTACCTGCCGGAGAACCTCCGGAAATTCGACGTCATTATCATGAATAACAGCAATGGCCAGTGGATCAGGCCGACCGCCGAAGACATGGAAAAGTTCAAGGCATACGGCTCCGACCAGAATGCGGTCGAGCAGTTGCTTCGCAAGAGCCTGCTGGACTGGGTCTCCCGCGGCGGCGGGATCGTTGCTTATCACCATGCGATCGGCGGCAACACCAACTGGCCCGAATTCCAGGAGCTGCTCGGCATGGCCTACTGGGGCCATCCGTGGAATGAAGAAGTCGGCATAAAGCTCGATGAGCCGGACCATTCGCTTCTTGCTGCGTTCGGTGGCAAAGATTTTCGTCTGGCCGAGGAGATATTCCAGTTCCGTGAGCCGTATTCGAGAGAGAAGCTTCGGGTGCTGCTGTCGCTGGACGTCAAGACGACAAACATGTCAGTGCCGTGGGTACACCGCACCGACAACGATTTTGGCCTGGCCTGGGTCAAGCGGTACGGCGAGGGCAGGGTCTTCTATTCCGCCATCGGTCATCGTACCGAGATATGGTGGAATCCGCAGATACTTCAGTTCTATCTTGATGGCATCCAGTTTGCCGCCGCAGATTTGCCCGCCGATGCGACGCCGAGCGCCAAACTCAACGTCGAGCCTGGCTTCACGAGTCTTTTCAACGGCAGAGACCTGTTGGGCTGGAGAGGCAATCCGAAAATATGGTCCGTCAGGGACGGCGTCATCACGGGACAAACCTCTGCGAATAATCGCGTCTCGGAAAACACATTTCTGATCTGGACGGGCGGCGACGTAAAGGACTTCGAGCTGCGTTTGAAGTTTCGGCTCGAAAGCGGCAACTCCGGGATTTATTTCAGGAGCCTGGAGCGCACCGCCATGCACCCCGAGCCGCTGGTTGGTTGCCAGGCGGATTTCTCTGCGGACGGCCGATGGACGGGCGTGATAATGGAATATACGCTCAGGGAGGTATTGGCCGAGCGGGGCCAGAAAGTGGTCATCGACAAGGACGGCAAGATCAACGTCGTCGGCAGTGTGGGAGACCCGGACGAACTGCTAAAACACGTCAAGCCGAAACAGTGGAACGATTACACCTTCAGCGCTGTGGGCGGCCGGATTGTCCTGAAGATCAACGATGTAGTGATGTGCGAGCTTGAAGATAACGACCCGCGAAGAATCGCCTCAGGCAAGCTGGCGCTCCAGGTGCACCAGGGTCCTGAGATGCTCGTCCAGTTCAAAGACATCCAGATTCGCGGATTTTAGAGGCCGTATAATCTTTAAATTGGCGACGAACCCCGGCGCGCCGGGGTCGCGATCGATGCGCAGTCCCTGGCATTTATGAGGGACAAGTTCAAAGCACGCTACTGAGATGACTGTTCCGCCGAATCCGAAAGCCCCGGCGCGCCTGGATCGGGGTCGTACCAGAGCGATTGCCAGTATTTTCTGTCGATTGCATACACATCAATCGTGGCGTCGTCGGGCAAATCGGCGGGCAGGACGCCGTACCTTTTCATCTCACTGACGTATCCGGCCGGCGGGGTAAAGCCCGGCATATCGAATCGCTTTATTTGCTCCAGACACTTTTTGCCCTCGCGGCACATGGCCAGAATCTTCTGGTAGTCGCCATCTTCGGTATTCGAGAACACCGCTGCGGTCCGGCCGTCAGGCTGATTGACCCTACACAAGCCGTATCCGCCGGCCTCTTTT
>JBDREF010000218.1:0-4591 GCA_043820045.1 Planctomycetota bacterium
CGCTGCCGTACACGAGCGCGACAGTTCCGTCTTTTCCGTCGAAATCGCCCAATTTGATAAGCCGTCCGATCGCGCCGTTAAGTTTGCCGTCAAGCCCTTTGTTCACCTTGTCCAGTTCCTTGACGTCGGAAAACAGCCCTACGGCGAGCATATCTGTTTTGCACTTGCTAAAATCGACTTTCCGTGTCTTCAATTCGACGTCAATGATTTCTCTCATTCTTCTGGTGGCCTTTTCTGTTCTGAGTTCCTGGTTTCTTTTGATTTGGTCCGATGCCGCAGATAGCTCTCTATAAATCCGTCGAGTTCTCCGTCCAGCACCGCGTCAACATTGCCGGTCTGGTAATCGGTTCGATGGTCCTTTACCATCTGGTAAGGCTGCAAGACGTAGCTTCGTATCTGGCTTCCCCATGCGATTTCGCCCTTTGCCCCGTACAATTTGGCAATCTGAGCATCGCGCTTTTGCTGTTCGAGCATATACAGTCTGGCTTTGAGCACCTTCATCGCCTGAGCGCGATTCTTATGCTGGCTTCTTTCGTTCTGGCATTGCACCACGATACCCGTCGGCTCGTGTGTAATCCGCACCGCCGAACTGGTCTTGTTCACGTGCTGCCCGCCTGCTCCACCGGCGCGATAAAAGTCGATCCTGATGTCATCCTCATTCACTTCAACATCGATATCGTCGTCAAACTCAGGAATACAGTCCACCGCCGCAAAGCTCGTGTGTCGGCGTTTGTTAGCATCGAACGGACTGATCCGCACGAGACGATGCACACCGGTCTCACAGGACAGCTTGCCGAACGCAAAAAGCCCGGTGACCCGCAGCGTTATCGACCGAATTCCAGCCTCTTCTCCCGGCGTAATGTCAAGCTCCTCGAATCCGTACTTGTGTGCATCGAAATACCGCGTGTACATCCGAAGCAGCATGCTCGCCCAGTCGCAGCTTTCCGTCCCTCCGGCGCCGGCGTGAATGCTGAGAAAACAATTCTTCGCATCTTCGGGCCCGGACAACAGCCCCGCCAGTTCAACCCGCTCGCACCTCTTGAACAGTGAATCCAGGTCGTCTTCCAACTGTCGCAGTTCCTCCCGGTCAGATTCGGAGGCCGCCAGCTCGAACAGTTCCTGGATATCCTTGACTTCACGTTCCATCTCTTCGACCGGGCCAATGACTGCCTTAAGCGCGCTCAATTGAGATACGACAGACTGGGCCGACTCGGGATGGTCCCAGAACCCTGTTATGGACATCCGGCCCTCCAGCTTCAGAAGTTGGGATTTCTTGCTCGGCAAGTCAAAGCCAGTCCCGGATTTTGTCAACCCGGGCCGACAGTTCGGATATCGCTGATTTTAGTTCGGTTAATTCCATTTTGCACCGGAACCCTTATATCACATCGGCGCCGAACATGCAATCTCTTATTTTTCGCCGGTGCCCGGCCGCACTTTAGATAGGATTTGACAGGCAATAATAGGGCAGGTTATAGTACGCAACGGTGGAAGTACTAAACCCTGAAATTCCGGGTCTTGAAGGAGAGCAGCTATGAAGTACATGCGGATATTGGCAGCGCTGGTTGTTTTTGTCGCGGGTTGCGGTCTTGCCGGAACCGGTCCGACGGGCGGCCGCGGCGAAACACCTCACAAGAAAGTGCTGATAGTTACCGGCGTTGATTATCCGGGCCACAAGTGGAAACTGACTGCGCCGGTTCTGGCCCGGGCCATTGCCGCGGACAAAAGGCTCGATGTCACCGTAACTGAGAAGCCGGAAGACCTGGTGCTCGACACACTCGACGACTACGACGTAATAGTGCTGCACTTCATGGATTGGGAGGTTCCCGATCCCGGCCCCAAAGCACGCGCCAACCTCGAACGCGCTGTTCGCAGCGGCAAAGGCCTGGTGCTCGTTCACTTCGCCTGCGGGGCATTTCAGGAGTGGCCTGAATTCGTCAAGCTTGCCGGGCGTGTGTGGGACCCCAAGCTGCGAGGACATGACCCTCACGGCAAGTTCACAGTCGTAATCACGGACGACCGGCACCCTGCCATGAAGGCAATGACCGACTTCGAGACCGTCGATGAGCTTTACACATGCCTGGCGGGCGAGACTCCGATCAAGGTACTGGCAGCGGCTCGCTCGAAAGTGGACGGCAAGGATTACCCGATGGCTTTTGTGCTGGATTACGGCAAAGGGCGGGTCTTCCACAGCGTGCTGGGGCACGATGTTCAGGCGTTGGACAATCCGAGTGTCGGCCGGCTCTTTCGCAATGCCTGTGCATGGGGCGCCGGGCTGGAGCCCTCGGATGAGTGATCCTTCAGGCCGGAGAAGATGATTTGAACAGGAAAGGGCTTGATAAAATGAAAATAGGCTTTCACACAGATGCGTTCAATTCGGTTTATTTCAGCTTTGAAAAGTGTCTGGACTGGGCAAAGAAAAACGAAGTTCACTACATCGAATGCGGCCTGATAGACGGAGTCAGTTGGATCCAGGGACTCGGTTATCAGCCGCACGTGGCGATGTACGAGGACCCGTTACTGCTGCGACGGAAGATGGAATCCTACGGCGTAAAGTTTTCCCAGGTAGATGCCGCTTATCCCCTCTCCGGCAAGGACGGTCCGATTCGCGGCGTGCCCTACGTCATGAAGGCGATTCAGTGGGCTAATCTGATCGGCTGCTCGTGTGTTGACACCACCGACGGGATGGACCAGCCCGAGGGACTTACCGACGCCGAGGCGATGGACCTGATGAAATTCAGCTACGAACAGATTATCGAGGTCGCCGAGGCGCACAAGATAACGGTCAACATCGAGCCGCACGGGTACTTCACCACCAACCCGGAGATGATGGCCAGGATGCTGGATTTCTGCGACAGTCCCTACCTGCGGATGAACATGGACACCGGCAATACGTTCATCGCGGGCCAGGAGCCGACGGCTTTTCTCAAGCGGTTCCTTGATAAAGTCAGCCACGTGCACATCAAAGACGTCTCCGAGTCTCTGGCCGCCGCGACCCGAGGCGAGCAGACCGGGATTGCCGTCAGCCATTGCGCGCTTGGTGACGGTGTGAACGCAGGGAACATTCGCGCCTGCATCGAAATCCTGCGTGACCACGGCTACAGGGGTGTACTGAGTATGGAGTGCGAAGGTCAGGGCGGGCCGATGATTGAGCGGTCGCTGCAGTGGATGCGAAAGACGCTGCGCGAATTGAATATTCCGATAGAAAAGTAACGTTAAACTGTAAGTAACAGTAGAAGGAGAAACGGCAATGAAAATTGGATTTAATATGTTGTTGTGGACCGGGCACGTCACGGAAGAAGATTTTCCGCTGTTGGAAGACATCAAGAAGGCCGGCTACGATGGCGTCGAGATACCGCTGTTTGCGGGCGAACCGGCGCATTTCAAGAAGGTCGGCAAGGCGGTCAAAGACAATGGCTTAGGCTGCACATCGGTGACTGTCATTCCGGACGAGGAGCACAACCCAATAAGTCCCGACGCCGGCAATCGCAAGAGGGCTGTCGAACATCTTAAGTGGGCGATTGACTGCTCAAAGGCGCTGGGATCCAAGATTCTGTGCGGGCCGTTCTATCAGCCTCTGGGTGTCTTCTCGGGCGAGGCGCCCACGGAAGAGGAAAAGCAGCGTGCCGCCGAAGTGCATCGCAAGGCTGCGGAACTGGCCGCCAAAGCGGATGTCACCCTGGCAGTGGAATACCTCAATCGCTTCGAATGCTACTTTCTGAATACAATGGCCGATGCCGCCGCGTATGTCAAGCGCGTCAACCACCCCAACTTCGGAGTCATGTTCGATACCTTCCACGCCAACATCGAAGAGAAGGACCCGGTTGGCTGCATCAGCGGGAACATGGGCATAATCAAGCACGTTCACATAAGCGAGAACGACCGCGGCACGCCCGGCAAAGGGCACATCGACTGGCCCGGAACGTTCAAGGCTCTTCGGTCCGGCGGCTACGATGCGTGGCTGGTCATCGAGGCGTTCGGGCGGGCGCTGCCCGATCTGGCCGCCGCCACCCGCGTCTGGCGTGATTTCTTCCCCAGCCGGGACGGCGTCTATACCGAGGGCTTGAAGTTTATCAAGGAACAGTGGAAAGCCGCGAGCTAATCGCCGTGATTGGCTTCAAGCTCAATCTAACAACGGAGGAATTATTATGCGCAAGATTCACTCACGATTAACCTGCATCGTATTATTTGCCGCCTTCGGGCTTGTCGCAGCGAATGCCGTCGCCCAGGATTCCGGCTTTAAGCCTATCTTCGACGGAAAAACACTCACCGGCTGGAAGTCGCAGATCATGAGCTACTGGTCCGTGCAGGACGGGGCTATCATCGCCCGGTCCACCGAGCAGAATCCGGTGAAGGACAACCAGTTTCTCGTCTGGCAGTTGGGCGATGTGGACGACTTCGAGCTGAAGCTCAGTTACCGAATCACCGGAACTCCCGCCGCCAACTCCGGCGTCCAGATTCGCAGCCGGGTCGAGCAGGACGGCCACGCCGTCGGCTACCAGGCGGACATCGACCTGGCCGGCAGATACGCCGGGGCACTGTACGATGAACGCGGCCGTGGAATGCTCGCCGAGCGCGGGCAGAAAACCGTAAT
>JBDREF010000219.1:0-11588 GCA_043820045.1 Planctomycetota bacterium
CGATAGCTCTGCGGTCGTTGTGCCGGGCCAACTGTCGGTATTCAGCAACGAAGATAACGGCGGCTGGACAAGCCGCCCGAATACCATCTTGATCGATAGCCAGCAATTGGAATCCGGCGAAGCCATGAGCGCTGACTTCAAGAAAATCGCCCACGCTGAGATTGAAGAATTCAAGAATGAATACCGCGTCCGATTTCCCGGCAGAGACCCCGAAAGCCTTACAGACGAAGACCTGCTCCGCGAAGTGATGAACACGGTCGGCAAACCCGGCAAGCTGGGCGAGAACGTCAAGTGCGTCGTATCCGTCTCGATGCTGACCGAAGGCTGGGATGCCAACACAGTTACCCACATCTTAGGTGTCCGAGCGTTCAGCACACAATTACTCTGTGAGCAGGTGGTCGGCCGAGGCTTGCGCCGCAGAAGCTACACACCGAATGCACAGGGGATGTTTGACCCTCAGTACGCAGAGGTCTATGGCGTACCGTTCTCGTTTATTCCGTGCTCAGGTTCCGGCGCCGGCAACGGCCCCGGTCCGGTCGCTACCCGTGTTCGGGCGTTGGAGGAGCGAATCGCTTGTGAGATAACCTTCCCCAGGGTGCAGGGATACCGCTACGACCTGCCGGGCGAGAAGCTGACGGCGGAATTCGCCGAGGAATCGAAGCTGTCCCTCTCTACGGCTGACTTGCCATCCAGGACCGAGAACGCCCCGGTAGTCGGCGAAATCAGCATCCACACTCTCGACGATCTCAAGGAACACCGTCAGCAAGAGGTAGTGTTCCTCTTGTCCAAGCTGGTGTTGGAAAAGTATTTCAGGGATGACGACGGCAACTCCAAGCCCTGGCTGTTCCCGCAACTGCTGCCTATCACGAGGCGCTGGCTGTCCGAGTGCGTGACACTCAAAGACAACACCTTCATTCAACTGCTGCTGCTTACAGCCTATGCCCACGACGCCGCCGACAGAATCTATCGTGCCATCGTCGCCTCCGAGGAGGGCGAAAAGGCGCTCAAGCCGATTCTCCAGCCGTACAATACCATCGGCTCGACCAAATACGTCGATTTCGACACAACGCGAGAGGTCTATCCCACGGATGCGAGGTACTGCCACATCTCCCACGTCGTCGCCGATACCGAATCCTGGGAACAGAAGATGGCCCAGGCCCTTGAGGAGTTGGGAGAGGAATGCGTTGTGATTTCCTACGTCAAGAATCAGGGACTGGGTTTCCTGATCCCATATACAATCAGCGGTCAGGAGCACAACTACATGCCCGACTTCATCGTCCGCATCGATGACGGCCGTGGGCGAGACGACCCGCTCAACCTGATAATCGAGGTCACCGGCCAGAAGGGAAAAGGCAAGGCCGCAAAGACCTCTACCGCCCGCAATCTCTGGATTCCAGCCGTCAACAACCATGGCGCATTCGGCCGATGGAGCTTCATAGAAATAACCGACCCATGGGATGCAAAGAATGCAATCAAGGCGAATATGAAAAGAATCTCAAATCTCAAATCTGAAATCTGAAATGTTGAGTCTCAAATCTGAAATCTCAGAATAGTCATGAAAGGGCAGCGCGATGAAGTATGAGCGGTTCGAGGACTTGCCGGTTTGGCAGGCGGCTATCGAACTGGCCAAGCGGGTCTATGACATGACGCGAGATAAGTTCTTTTCTCAGGCGGGCGACCTTCGCAGCCAGATGCGCCGGGCGTCGCTGTCGGTTTCCAACAATATCGCCGAAGGATTCGAACGCGGCTCTACGGCGGAACTGCTGGCCTTTCTCTATATCGCGCGCGGCTCGTGCGGAGAGACACGCTCAATGCTCCTTTTCACGGAACGCTTCGACGAAGCGGCGCATCTCAAATCTGAAATCTCAGATCTCAAAGCATTGGCCGAATCGTGCTCTCGGCAGATACGCGGCTGGGCGGACAACCTCCAGAACAGCGACATCAAAGGCCAGCGGCACCTGAACGACATATCGAGACAGCAGTATGAATTTCAGCGAAGCTCGGACGTGTTCAATCGCCATATCGACGAAATGGTCCGCCGCGCCAGACCGCAGGACTATCCGGAAGAAGACGATGAGCAAGAAAGGATCTGAAATCTCAAATCTGATATATTGAATCTGAAATTCGAACTCTGAACTCTTAAATCCGAAATCTGAACTCTGAGATTTGAACTCTTAAATTTGAAATCTTAAATGTGTAATCCCAAATCACTAAGGACCAGGCAATAGACAATGGCTGCAAAGAAGAAAAAACGCATTTCGGTAGAATCGGTCAAGCACAAGGACAAACGCAAGAACATCCCCACCGAGGAGTTGCGGGACTTTGTCAAAGAAGCCGAGGCTAAGCCCAAAGAGGTAAAGTATCCGGGCCTGCTCTATGCGCGCGACCCGTCGCTGGACCCGCAGTTGGTCTGGAAGGGCAAGGACGAGCAGGCCGCCGAGGAGCTGACCGTCCCGGCCGTACCGATCTATATTCAGGAAAAGATTCACCCGCACGCGATTATCGAAGACGTCCGGGCCCAGGCGAAAAAGGGCAAAGGCGAGCAACTGGATTTCTTCGCCGATTTCAACGAGTTACCCGAAGATTTCGATAAGCGGGTGGATTTCTATCATTACGAGGGAAACTGGCAGAACCGGATGATTCTGGGCGATTCGCTATTAGTAATGACCAGCCTCGCCGAGAAAGAGGGCCTCAAGGGCCAGGTCCAGATGATTTACATCGACCCGCCCTACGGCATAAAATTCGGCTCAAACTGGCAGGTCTCCACCCGAAAACGCGACGTCAAAGACGGCAAAGCCGAAGACGCCACCCGCCAGCCCGAACAAATCCGAGCTTTCCGTGATACTTGGGAATTAGGCATCCACTCCTATCTATCCTACTGGCGCGACAGACTTGTCGCTGCAAGAGAACTTCTTACCGAAACCGGCAGTGTCTTTGTTCAAATCGGTGATGAGAACGTCCATATTGTAAGGTGTCTGATGGATGAGGTCTTTGGGGCAGACAACTTTGTCTGCGAGATTTTGTTCGCTAAGACGACGGGTTTTTCTGGTGACTACCTATCTTCGGTATGCGATGTGCTACTCTGGTATGGCAAGTCTCGTGGGAATCTCAAATACAGATCACTTTATCAGGAGAAATCCGCTGGTGAAGAGGGTGCATCCAAATACCGGCCAGTCAAGACAGTAGCCGGCTTAACTGGAAGTGCGTTTGAGGCTGAGCGTCTTGTGACCTCAGACCAACTAACTTCCCAAGAAGCATCTACCAGCGTCGTCCGGGAGTTCCCCTTCCGTGGTAAACACTGGTTCGCGCCCAGAGGAATGCACTGGAAAACCACGATCGAAGGCATGGTCCGTCTTGACAAGGCAAGTAGGATTCTTCCGGAGGGTAGGATGTTCCGCTATGCACGTTTCATGGATGATTTCCCGGTCTATCCGCAAAATAACGTTTGGATGGACGTGGGAGGAATCCAGAGCCGCACCGACCCGAAGGTCTATGTCGTACAAACCTCAACGGAAGCGGTCAAGCGTTGTATGCTAATGACAACTGATCCTGGCGACTTAGTTCTTGACCCGACCTGCGGTAGTGGGACGATGGCATACGTTGCGGAGCAGTGGGGAAGACGCTGGATTACGATTGATACCAGTCGTGTGGCGCTTGCTCTGGCACGGACGCGGTTGATGACAGGTAGATATCCATATTACCTGCTCAGTGATTCGCAGGAAGGGATAAAGAAGGAATCCGAGATAACCGGTCAAGTCCCGCCGCCGTACAAGACCGGCGGGGATATCAAGAAGGGCTTTGTCTATGAGCGCGTGCCTCACATCATGCTCAAGGACATTGCGAACAATGAAGAGATCGACACGATTCACGCTAAGTGGCAGGAAAAGCTGGAACCTGTACGGGCTGAGGTAAATAAGTTGTTAGGAACGAGCTGGGAGGATTGGCAGATACCGAGAGAGCTGAGTGAAGAGCACATAGGCAAAAACAAAAAATCTGCGCAATCTGTGAAATCTGTGGCTGAGGAATTGTTGAAGCAGTGGTGGCAATTACGGCTGCGCAGGCAGAAGGAGATTGACGCCAGTATCGCGCGCGATGCCCAGACTGAGATGCTGTACGACAAGCCGTATGTGGACAATAAGCGCCTTCGCGTGACGGGGCCGTTTACGGTTGAGAGTCTTTCGCCGCACCGGACTATCAGCGTTGAAGACAAGAAGGAATTGATGAAGCCGAATGACCTTGGCTTTGTGACGACGATGTTAGGGGCCGGGCAGTTCGCCAACATTATCATCGACAACCTCAAAAAGGCCGGCGTCCAAAACACTATAAAGAAAGAGCGGCTGAAATTCGACCGGCTGGAAGTGCACGCAGGCACGTGGATTCACGCCGAGGGCGAATACACCGAAAAGAGCGGTGAGAGCCGCCGGGTCGCGGTCTGCATCGGCCCGGAGCACGGGACAGTCGGGCCGGAGCTGGTCAAAGAGGCCGCCAAGGAAGCGGTCCAGGGCATCGGTTACGACATGTTGATCGTCTGCGGCTTTGCTTTCGATCCGCACGTCTCCGAAGAAGCAAAGCGGTACGGCCAGCTTACGGTCCTTCCGACGCGAATAAACGCCGATTTGCAGATGGGCGATGAGTTCCTCAAAAAGACCGGCTCAGCCAACCTGTTCACGGTTTTCGGCGAGCCTGACCTGGACGTGAAGCGCACCAAAGACGGCAAGATCGAGGTGGAAATCAAGGGCCTGGACATATACGACCCGACTACCGGCGAGATCAGGAATAATTCGACCGACGACATTGCCTGCTGGTTCATCGATACCAACTACAACGGCGAGAGTTTCTTCGTCCGTCACGCATATTTCACCGGCGCGGACAGGCCGTACGAGAAGCTGAAGCGCGCCCTGCGTGCGGAGATAAACGAAGAAGCCTGGTCGATGCTGTACTCGACAAAGAGCCGCCCGTTCGACCCGCCGGAGACCGGCAAAATCGCGGTAAAAGTAATCAACCACTACGGCGACGAAGTCCTGAAAGTGTACGAGCCCACGCCGGCCGGCCCATAAAATAAGAATCCGAACCATCTAATTGACTATTTCTCTGTGCTCTCTGTGGCCAAATTTCTTTTTGTTAGAGTCTTTTAAGAATCTTCTACGGCGGGGGGTTTAATCGTTGACATTGGTGAGGGGGTGTAATATATAGTACGCTTTGCGAATTTTGACTTTGTTTAGATAGGAGACTTTTAGAATGGCAGAGAAGAGAGTGTACTTTTTCGGCGGCGGGAAGGCCGAAGGCAATGCGAAAATGAAGGAGCTTTTGGGCGGTAAGGGTGCGAATCTTGCGGAGATGACGAATCTTGGCGTGCCGGTGCCGGCGGGCTTTACTATCGCTACGAAGGTGTGCAGTGAATATTATAAATCCGGCGGGAAGTGGCCCGAAGGGCTCGTGCAGGAGGTCGATGAAAACCTCGCCAAGCTCGAAAAAACAATGAACGCCAAACTCGGCGACCCCGGCAGCCCCCTGCTGGTCAGCGTAAGAAGCGGAGCATCCGTATCGATGCCCGGAATGATGGACACCGTACTTAACTTGGGGTTAAATGATGATGTCATCGAAGGGATTATCAGGAAGACGGGGAATCCTCGATTCGCGTACGACATTTATCGCCGGTTTATCGACATGTTCGGCGACGTCGTGATGGGCTGCGACCACGAGCACTTCGAAGAGGTCATTCACGCCGCCAAAGAAAAAGCCCGAGTCACTCTCGACAACGAGCTAAGCGCCGAGCAATTAGGCGAAGTCGTCGCGCAATACAAAGCCGTCTACAAAAAACACGTCGGCGAACTCTTCCCCCAGGACGGCCGCATCCAGCTCGAGCACGCCATCAACGCCGTCTTCGGCTCCTGGATGACCGACCGAGCCGTCCGCTATCGCCAGCTCAACAGCATCACCGGCCTGCTCGGCACCGCCGTCAACGTCCAGGCCATGGTCTTCGGCAACATGGGCTCCGACTGCGGCACCGGCGTCTGCTTCACGCGCAACCCGAGCACCGGCCAAAAAGAATTCTACGGCGAGTTCCTCATGAACGCTCAGGGCGAGGACGTCGTCGCCGGCATCCGAACCCCCATCGAGCTCAAGAAGCTCAACAAGGTAATGCCCAAGGCCTACAAGCAACTCACCGCCCTGATGACCAGCCTCGAAAAGCACTACAAAGACATGCAGGACATGGAATTCACAATCCAGAGCAAGGTCCTCTACATCCTGCAAACCCGCGGCGGCAAGCGCACCGCCGAGGCCGCGGTCAAGACCGCCGTCGATATGGTCCAGGAAAAACTCATCACCAAGGCAGAAGCCGTCAAGCGCGTCACGCCCGCACAGTTGGACCGCCTGCTCCACCCGTCCTTCGACCCGAAGGCCAAACGCACCGTAATCGCCAGGGGCCTGCCCGCCTCGCCCGGCGCCGCCGTCGGACAGATCGTCTTCACCGCCGACACCGCCGAGGCATGGAAGGCCAGGGACAAGAAGGTCGTCCTCGTTCGCATCGAGACCAGCCCCGAAGACATCGGCGGCATGGACGCGGCGGTCGGCATCCTGACTGCCCGCGGCGGAATGACAAGCCACGCCGCAGTAGTCGCGCGCGGCATGGGCAAGTGCTGCGTCGCCGGCGTAGGCGCACTGAACATCAACTACGCAACGAAGAAACTCACGCTCGACAAGCTGACGCTGAAAGAAGGCGACTGGATTAGCATCGACGGCTCCACCGGCGAAATCATGGCCGGACAACTGCCCACGGTCGAGCCTACGATGAGCGGCGACTTCGGCAAGTTCATGAAAATATGCGACGGCGTCCGCAAATTAGGCGTCCGCACCAACGCCGACACACCCGAGGATGCCAAACGCGCCCGCGACTTCGGCGCCGAGGGCATCGGCCTTTGCCGGACCGAGCACATGTTCTTCGAGGGCGACCGCATCTGGCCTGTACGGCAGATGATTCTCGCCGCAGATGATTATGCACAGATGCTCGTAAAGCTCGAAGCGGCCCAGGACGCGAAAGACAAGAAGGCAATCGAGAAGGAATACGCCGTAACGAAAAAGCAATTCGAAGGCGCGCTGAAGAAACTGCTGCCCTACCAGAGAAGCGACTTCGAAGGCATCTTCAAGGCAATGACCGGCCTGCCGGTTACGATCCGCCTGCTCGACCCGCCGCTGCACGAATTCCTGCCGCAGGACAAAGGCAACCAGGCCGAGATGGCACGCCGGCTCGGCGTCAAGCCCGCCGTAGTGAAGGCAAAGGTCGAGCAGTTGCACGAGTTCAACCCGATGCTCGGCCATCGCGGCTGCCGACTGGCGATCAGCTATCCGCCCATCGCGCGGATGCAGGCAAGGGCGATTATCGAAGCGGCCCTGAACGTCAAGAAGGCCGGCAAAATCGTCCTGCCCGAGATAATGGTCCCGCTGGTCGGTACGGTCGCGGAATTGAAACTGGTCAAAGACGAGATCGTCAACGAGATCAAGGCCGTCTTCAAAGAGAAGAAAGCCAAAATCAAGTACATGATCGGTACAATGATCGAGGTCCCGAGGGCCGCACTGACCGCCGACGAGATAGCGACCGAAGCGGAATTCTTCAGCTTCGGAACGAACGACCTGACGCAGATGACGATGGGCTTCTCGCGAGACGATGCCGGAAAGTTCTTAGGCGAATACGTCAGCAAGGGCATCTACGCCACGGACCCGTTCCAGGAACTCGACCAGACAGGCGTCGGCAAATTAGTCGAAATGGGCACCAAACTCGGCAGAAAGACCAGGGCCAAGCTGAAAGTCGGCATCTGCGGCGAGCACGGCGGCGACCCGAACAGTATCGATTTCTGCCACCGCGTCGGCATGAATTACGTCTCCTGTTCGCCGTTCAGGGTCCCGATAGCAAGATTAGCAGCGGCACAGGCGGCCGTCAAATGACGGACGAGGGACGACAGGACGATAGACGAACGACTATCGACCAACGACCTGCGCCCTGTCATTCCTGCGAAAGGCGGTCCCGCCAGGGACACCTTTCGGTGGAACCCAGGGTTGATTACGATTGACAATTGAATATCGACTACTGGCGTTGTTGAAAGCCGTTAGCATGTCATTGCGAGTGATTCGTAGAATCGCGCGGCAATCTCAGGGTTTTCGACAGCAATTGTTGATTTTGAACAGATTCCGTAGGGTGTGCAGCATTCCTTTGCTGCACACGCAGACTCTAACGACTATCAACCAACGACCCTTTTTAATTGATTTTCAACCGCTGATTTTGTATAATTCAGTTTGGCTGTCGTCGGTCATCTGAAGTCTGACTTCGGTTTTATGATTGGGGAGAGCCGCTGAGGCGCGAAAGCGCTCGGCAGACAGCGGTTTATCGGTAAACGGCCGGACGGGCAAAAACCCGCCCGGCCAATTTTACGCGCCATATCTCCTCGATACACGATTCTGGTTTCTCGCTACTTGCGCCATACCTTACTATATCGACCAGATATTGAGATACGAATGTTTCATAGAGGAATTTTGAATTCTATTGATTTTTAATTATTTCTATGTATTTTGCAGTTTAAAGTGTGAATCACTCGAAGGAAAAAGGATAGAAAGATGAGTTTCAGTGAAAATTTAAAGCAAGAGGTAAAGGAAAAGGCTGCGTTCCGTTGTTGTAGATGCCAAGCTATAGGTGTGCAGGTGCACCACATAGAACCTGAGAGTGAAGGTGGACCTGACACAGTTGAAAACGCTGCGCCCTTGTGTCCATGCTGCCATGATTACTTTGGGGCTAATCCGCAAAAGCGAAAGGAAATTAAACACATGAGGGATTGGTGGTACCAAAGAGTTGAGCTTCAGTACCCAAATAAGTACGCCACATTCGAACAGCTTAGTGAAATCTCTCGAAAATTGGAGGAAATACGTCAAGGCCAGAGTTCGGGAGTAACCGATTTGAAAAATGTAATGAAGTCTATCTTAGATAAGATGGTCGAGAGTATTAGCACAAAAAACGCCGACACTACAGCATTAGTTATTATAGATACCTCAGCGTTTATGTCAGAGGTCACGATAGGCGGAGAAATGGCACTGGGACGTTCTAACGTGAAAGAATTACATTATATCGTTCCGATTGCGAATATGGTCTCTATTATGCAGCATGGGATTTTATCAAACAAACTTATAAAGAAGTTATTTCACGAATCTTTTGCGGACGAAGAAATTCAGTATAGAAGGGAAAACATACAGGTTCCTGGCGGCCGAAAACTTCAGGAATATGCTAATCTCTATTTCGATGCTCACAATCCAATGCTGTGCAAATGCAAGGATCAGAACAACAAGATATGTGTGCTGCGAATAAATGCGGAAGTCATGGATTTACCTGGAGTCACAATTGCCGACCAGAATGCCTCAAGCAATTATGTCCGTTTTTATCCTGTGGAAGAGGGCCTGGCAGCAATAGATCAAGATAGACTTTTTGCCCGACACTGGACGCACCCGGATAATCAATATGAGGAATGGTCGCACAAATCACTCAAGTGTGCTGAAGTCCTCGTACCAGACAAGATCGAACCGCGATACTTGACGGGTGCCTATGTCGCCAACCAGACAGCTTTAGCTGCTATCGAAAAACTGCATACAGGTTTGACCGTACATATAAGAAGTGATATATTCTTCTGAGAGGCAAGCATGAAAATCTTAGTGGGCGACATACTGAAATCCAAAGCACAGACCCTCGTCAACACTGTAAACTGTGTTGGAATAATGGGTAAGGGGATAGCTCTGGAGTTTAAAAATCGATTTCCTGAAATGTTCAGGGATTACGTCGAACGATGCGAACGCCACGAAGTACGCATCGGCCGGCCTTACCTCTATAAGAGTCTGTTCGGTCAGCAAATCTTAAATTTTCCAACCAAGGATCATTGGAAATCCCTCTCGAAGGTAAGCGACATTGAGAAAGGCATGGATTATCTCTTAGCACACTATAAGCAATGGGGCATAACCTCCATAGCCATACCACCTCTTGGGTGCGGCAACGGCCAATTAGAATGGAAGGTGGTTGGCCCGATGATTTATGAGCGCGCTAAGAAAATGGACATACCTGTCGAGATTTACGCCCCATACGGCACAAATCCGGCTGAATTGACAGAGTCATTTCTACAAAGTGCGGGAAATGCAAACGAAGCGGATATCAATGGGCTGCGAAGAAAACGGCTTTCATTCAATCCAGCCTGGGTCGGTCTTGTTGAGATCCTTCGCCGGATTGAAAAACAACCTTATCATCGGCCAATCGGCAGGACTATTTTTCAAAAGATCGCATATGTAGCTACACAACAGGGACTGCCGACAGGATTTAGATATCAAAAATCGAGTTACGGGCCCTTCTCCAAAGAGCTCAAATCAGCCGAATCCAAATTGATAAACAGCAATCTCTTACAGGAAGAACGCTTAGGAAGAATGTTCGAAGTCCGAGTCGGTTCGAGTTTCGATGTCTATTGGAGGCGCTATGAGTCTTTGTTGGAAAAATACTCGCATGTAATTGAGAAGACTACAGACCTGTTTATGCGAGTGGACACAATACAGGCGGAAATACTTGCCACGGTACTTTTTACCGCAACTGAACTGAAGCAGAAGCGCAAATCAACAGTTTCCGAAACAGACGTTCTCGAAGCCGTAAGGGAATGGAAACAGCGAAGAAGACCTCTATTGGATGAGACCACGGTCGCTTCAGCGATCCGCAATCTTGGTATGCTGAACTGGCTCGACGTGCAACCTGACGAAAGACTACCCGTGTCCGAAGAAAGCGAAATCTGCATTTGAGAAGATGTCATACCTCACATGCTCTTGGGAGAGGCGAATAACGATCTTGGTTATTCTTGATAAACCCAAGCCGGCGGATAACCACCCTCATTGAAATTAACACATTGATGGAGAAAATCGTAGATTGATTTACGGAATAGACCCTCGGGTATCCGAAGTTGGCGTATATCGAGTCTTTCTATTTCCTTCATCCGCTGATAGCTTAATCCTTGGGCGGTTCCCATGACTTTGCTTGGTTTCCTAAGCGTGTCTATTCCTAACCTCTGCATGTTCACATCATGGCATCCAAAGCCCAAGAAGTACAAAGCTTTGCAGTCTTTCATAAATTCCTGAAACTTCTGAAATCTGCCCGACTCTTCCGTAGTGCTTTCAGGCATTATCTGCAAGCTTTTTGCGGCAGCGATCACAGTATCGTGTGTAAGGCGGGTCTCACCTCCATAAGGAACTTCCGGTATAGGATTCTCAGGATCATCAGTTTGCCAAGACAAGCGGCCAAGGCTCCCGTACACATGAAGTATTTCAAGTTGGTTCAGTTTTTCCTTGCACTCATTTTCAGCCCTTCCAGTATACGTATTCCTGAACCGTTCAAACATATATTGTTCAAGCGACCGGTCATAGTTGAAAGTGACTACTGTGAGCTTGTTGTTCTGAAAATCATCAAATGGACAATTCAGGCGATCAAATAAAACCTGATACCAGTTATTGTATGGATTCAGGTTTGATCTTCTCTCGCAACTGAGTAATACCACTGCAATGGCTACTTTTCCCGGCCAGAT
>JBDREF010000220.1:0-3374 GCA_043820045.1 Planctomycetota bacterium
CGGGCAAAGCCATCGACATCGCGGAGAACTTCGCCGTTCGCTGGCAGAAGTTCTATCAAACGGGTAAGGTCTGTCTCTATCTGGCCCCGCCGCCCCGGCACAGAGCGTTCGAAGCCGTGGTTGTGGAAAGCCTCTCGGAGAGCAGGATAGTCGCGGTGGATGTCCCTCTCGAAGAGCCGACCATGCCGAAGGCGATAGTGAATGACTTCGCGATAGTGAATGCTTACGACCATATCGACTGGCTCTTCGAACAGTTGGACCTCGATTTCGATGTCAATCGAACCAGGCTGCTGCCTTTGCTTTCCAACGGCAGGGCGATTGGAGCGCTCGCATTCGAGCTTCATTACCCCGCCGACGCCGAATCGTTCGAGGAAAAATTCAGGACGACGGCCTCGATTGCAGCGGCCGTTTTGGATATGGCGATGGCTGGGGACAAACAACAGCATTTCGCCGAGCATTTTGCCCGGCTTGTTTCGAAACCTGCTGCGGCCGCTCGACCGCCGGAGGCCGGGCCGGACCGTGCGGTTCAGGCGGGCGACTTGCTGAACGCCCTGGCTGAGATGGCGGCGGGGGCGGCGCATGAGTTGAATAATCCCTTAGCCGTAATATCGGGCCGGGCCCAGTTGCTCGCCGAAGCGGACAGTGACAAGGAAACAAAGGAAATTCTCAGGCAGATTTACGAAAATGCGCGTGAGGCTTCCGGCATGATTGAAGACCTGATGAGCTTCGCCGAGCCGCCGCGTCCGAGAGCCACCCGTGCAGATGTGAAACGGGTGCTCGACGAAGCGGTGCAGTTGACGAATCGAAAGACGGGCGTGGAAGGAATCGATGTGCAAATCGATATCGCCGAAGAGGTCGAGAGCATTCATGCCGACTCGGCCCAGATCGTATCTGCGATCGCGAACATCATTTCCAACGCCGTCGAATCCTACAGTGACAAACGCGGGCCGGTAGAGATTGCCGCGCGGGCGGGCGAATCCGGCGGGCCGGTCACGCTGACAATCAGGGACCACGGCTGCGGCATGGATGCGGTGACATTGAAGAAGGCAAGCCAGCCGTTCTTCTCGGCAAAACCGGCTGGACGAAAACGCGGAATGGGCCTTGCCTACGCCGCACGGTTCATACAACTGAACAAAGGCACGCTGAACATTGCAAGTCAAGTTGGCGACGGCACCACAGCGACGATCCACCTGCCGACGAAGTGAATTCGACGACAATACCATCCGCTTGCGATAAAGGTCTCCTCTTGCTCTGCCCCATCCTTTTTAAAACAAAATAAGGGGCCCGGTTTAGCCGTGGCCCCCTATCTTTTTGAAGGAGGAGGATGAGTTCTATCCGACAATGCGTCTGGGGCGGGAATTTGTTCGGGTTGAGTTCCTATTGCTGGAAAAAAAGCCGAATTGCTTCATTTTTTCCGGTTCCCGGCGTTGCGAAATCCGGCTGCTGTCTCTCAGCGATGCTCATCGGCCAGCTCGAATACATCGAGGATTCGTTCGAGCGCGCTGTACGGCGAGGTGCCGATATCCACGGTAAAACTGTCGTCTCTATTGGGAACGGTGTTCACGTGTCCGGCGGCGAACAGGATGTTACTGGCCGCTCGCTGATGGCTCGTTCGCGTCTTCACATGGAACGCCGCCAGCGACGGGTGCGCAAGGAACTGCACATCAGTCACCAGGGCCGCTATTGGCTGGCCTTTGCTGTTTCGGCCGAGGTCGCTCAGCCTGGTGTGAAAAGCCTTCGGTTTGCCGGTTAGCATTGCCACCGATGCGTGCCGGTAGTAGAAGTCGCTCTGCGCCTGTGCCTGCCCGACCCGGGCCAGTTCCTCCCGCGCCTCCGACTGCTGGTCGGCGCCCGGGCAGAACAGGACCATCGGCTGATGTGCAAGATAGTCCTTCAGCAGCAGGCCCAGCCCGACTGGATCGCCGTCTTCCAGCGACAGCAGGCTGGTAACGTTACCGGTTACTGTGTAAAAATTCGAGCCGGTGACGGGCCGGCCGGCCGGGCCGAACGGGATCGTGTCGCCGAAGTCCTCGGCATATAGATGAATCGCCACGCCCACCTGGCGGAGGTTCGCCGCACACGCCGTCCGGCGCGCCTGATGCCTGGCCTGGTTCAGCGCCGGCAGCAGTATGGCTATCAACAGAGCCAGTATGGCTATCACCACAAGCAGCTCCACGAGTGTGAAGCCGGCTCGACGGCCATTATTGTCGGATGGGCAGTTCGCCGTATGCATTTCTCCGACCGGACTTATGGCTCACACTGGCGGTCAGTCCGGTCCGCTCCAAAAAATCTTCTCACTGCTTAATCGCCTCCATAGCCGGATCAGGCAACGACTCCATCAGGCGCACGTTATCCAGGTCCCAGAATCCGCCCGGCATACCGGTCGCTCGCAGCGCCACGCCTATAGGCATTCCCGCCCAGCCATCGGCCGGTTGGACCGCCGGCAGGTACAGCGAAAAATCAGTCAGCTCGGTCGCTAAAATGCCCACGGCCTCCACGCTGCGGCTGGCAATATCAACGACGTCATTGCCGTCGCGATAGTAGAGCACCAGCTCAAACGTATCGACCGGTTCGACAGTCGATGGAGAAAACAGGCCGGAGACATCTACTCCCACAGTCAGAAGGTAGTCGCAGCCTGTCTTGTACGTTGCCGCCAGGTCCTGTTCGAGGGCATTGCCCGCCGCAGAGCCAAGAAACGCCAATTGACTGCCGTCGGCGTTGATAACACTATCCGGGCTGCCTTCGGGAGTATTGGCGAATACGCCGGTGTTAGTACTCATCAATATATCCAGGTCGATCTCCGTCCATGAATCCACAAAAGGCACCGCAGGAAAGCCGTTCGGGTCAACTACCGGGGCCTCGAAAGAGGCGTTTTCTATCGGTATTGACGCGGGTACCGATTCTATCAGGCGCACGTTATCCAGGTCCCAGAATCCGCCCGGGTTGCCCGCCGCGCGCAGCGCCACGCCGATAGGCATTCCCGCCCAGCCATCGGCCGGTTGCGCCGTCGGCAGGTAAAGCGAAAAATCAGTCAGCTCGGTCGCTAAAATGCCCACGGCCTCCACGCTGCGGCTGGCAATGTCAACGACGTCATTGCCATCGCGATAGTAGAGCACCAGCTCGAACGTATCGACCGGTTCGACAGTCGATGGAGAAAACAGGCCGGAGACACCTACTCCCACAGTCAGAAGGTAGTCGCAGCCTGCCTTGTAAGTTGCTGTCAAGTCCTGTTCGAGGGCATTGCCCGCCGCAGAGCCAAGAAACGCCAATTGACTGCCGTCGGCGTTGATAACATGGTCGGGGCTGTCCTCAGCAGTATTGGCGAATACGCCGGTATTAGTGCTCATCAAGGTATCCACATCGATCTCCGTCCA
>JBDREF010000221.1:0-4993 GCA_043820045.1 Planctomycetota bacterium
GAGGCAGGTGAAAGCATAACTCTTTTCTTTGGCGGTCTCCATGAAGTTGAGACACTCGATGAGCTGCCGGAGAGCCTGTCGCTTGAGGTTTCTTTCGATTGCAGGCAAGAGCCTCTTCGATGCACCCTGACTCGCAATTCAGATGTCGATAACTACGGCCTATATACATTCGGGTCCGCAAGAATCCGGAGGTGAAATAAAGGGGTCAGACACCAATGGCACTGACATAAGGATAAGTGCTTTCAACAAAATAAGTTATATTGTTTCATAACGGTCTATTGATGAAGCCCTTTCCGATTTGGATTTTCCGGAGATACCTTCAACTCGACAGACTGACGATCTTACGAAATTGGCACAAAGAAATCGAAAGAATACCTAAGAATGGCAGTTCTCGTAACCACATTCGTCAAAAGGTGTTGCGCTTATGTCAGTGCCATTCGGGTCAGACACTTTTTTATTGACAGGAGCTTTTCTATGGACGATGAACAGGATAGGAACGGACCCAATTATCCGAGGCGGGGCAAGTTTATATGATTATCTTTTGTCACATTACAGACCATTCCCCTAGACAAGAAAAAAAGGTGCGAAGTATCGCACCATACGCTTTTCGCGCGCAAATGAACAAAACAGAATTGGTTCCGGCGGGCCGGTGGTTCATCCTTGTTAGCGGTATGGCCGTGTGTGTCCGTCGGCTCTGATTTTCCTTAGCAGTGCGGCCATTTCGCGGACTACCTCCGGATGTTCCGAGGCTACATTGTGCTTTTCGCCGATATCGCTCTTCAAATCGTAAAGCTGCGGCTGCGGGTCGTTGCCAAGCTCTATGTTGACGTTGCGGTTGAGCTTCGGGCCTTTGCCCGGCTCGATGTACTTCCAGTCTCCTCTTATCAGGGATAGAACGCCGGCATGCTCGACCAGATGGTCACGGCCCGCGGGCGAATCTCCGAGCATGGCCGAAAGTACATCGAAGCTGTCCGGCGCATCGCCGGCAGCAAGCTGCTGCTCGGTCAAATTCGCAAGAGACGCCGTGAAGTCAATCTGGCAAACCAGTGCATCCGAGAGACCGGTTTTGACCCGCGCGGGCCAGCGCACGATGAATGGCACGCGCGTTCCGGCGTCGAATGCGCTGTACTTGCCGCCGCGCAGCGGCCCGGCCGGTGTGTGCCCGCTGAGTTTTTCCACGGACTGGTCCTTGTAGCCGTCATCGACGACGGGGCCGTTGTCGCTGGTGAAGATCACCATAGTATCATCGGCGAGCTTCAGCCGGTCCAGTGTCTTGAGGATTTCACCGGTGCACCAGTCGAGCTGCAAGATCGCATCGCCGCGAGCGCCGAGGCCGCTGCCGCCGACGAACCGAGGATGAGGCACGCGCGGCACGTGGATATCGTGCGTGGAGAAGTAGAGGAAGAAGGGACGGTCCTTGTGTTTGTCTATGAAATCCGTGGCCTTGCCGGTGATGGTATCGGCGATGTCCTCGTCCACCCAGCGTGCCGCTTTTCCGCCGCTCATGTAGCCGATACGGCTGATGCCGTTAACGATTGTCTGGTCGTGTCCGTGGCTGGGCTGCATCTTGAGCAGTTCCGGATGGTCTTTGCCCGTCGGTTCGTCGCCGATAGGCTTGCCGAAGCTGACCTGGATGGGGTCCTTGGGATCGAGCCCGACGACACGGCGGTTCTCCATGTACACGCACGGCACACGGTCGCCGGTGGCGGGAATCAGGAAGCAGTAGTCGAAGCCGATATCGAGCGGGCCCGGCGTGATCTCGGCGTTCCAGTCGAGTTCGCGGCCCTGCGCACCCAGACCGAGGTGCCATTTGCCGACGACGCCGGTGACGTAGCCGCCCCTTTGCAGGACCGACGGTAGCGTCGTGCGGCCGGGCTGGATGATCATACGCGCGTCGCCCGGCGCGATGCCGGTGCCCTTCTGACGCCATGCGTATTGGCCGCTCAGCATGGCGTAGCGTGAAGGGGTGCAGGTCGCCGAGGGCGAATGGGCGTTCGTGAAGCGAAGGCCCGCAGACGCGAGCTTGTCGATATTCGGCGTCTTGATTTTTGTTGCGCCGTAGCAACTGACGTCGCCATAGCCGAGGTCGTCGGCGTAGATCAGCACGATGTTGGGGCGTTTAGGGTCGGCTGCCCTCACCTTGACGGGAAGCACTGCCGCAGCAGCGGCCAGACCGATGGATTTGACGAATGTACGGCGAGACATATACGGCGATTTCATGGTTTCTCCTATGATAAAAGTTGCTTCGCGCACAAAACATTTGAGCGACTTGCCCATATTTCCGCATTCTAAGCATTGAAACAGTCTCCATCAAAGATTTCTTTATCTCATCCCCAAAGAATGTGGTTGTTTCGGGGGCATAAAATGCTTGACTTTTGCCTATACGTCTGGTATCCTATAGGTTTACAAGGGTATCGTTGGCCGGGCGGATTTGACGCTATCCGGGTTTGAAAACACTTAATTCCGACAGGAGAGTGAGAAATGAACAAGCCGAGAATATTGACACTGATATGGATCTTCTGCGCAGCAGCAATTCTGGCGGTGAGTTTTCCTTTAGGCCGCGTCAAGGCCGATCATTGCCATCCAACTCAGGGCCAGGCAGCAGCGCCGGAGGTCAAGCAGCCCCCCGCCCGGAGCAGGCTCTCCAGGGCGCCTCGCCCGCATGTGAAAGCCGCCCTTCCCGGCGGTACCACGTCCTCTAAAAATGAGCCGTCAAACGTTAAGAGTCAACCCGCCGTCGCCGGGAGTGCGAGCATCGAGGAGATATACTCCCTGAGACTTCCGCAGGCGATCCTGACTATAGGCGATGCGGTCAAGGCCATCGAATCCGGCGACAAGAATACCGAACTGGCCGAACTAAGCAAAGCGGTCAACATGCTCGTCGAGATTCGCGAGGCTCTGGGCAAACACATCCGGCCGCAACTCGCAAACAGCCGCTGCCCCATAATGGGTTCGGCTATCAACGCCGGTACGATTGCCGCCAATCTCACTCGCGACTACAACGGCCAGAAGGTCGGCTTTTGCTGCGGCGGATGCCCCACAACGTGGGATAATCTGGCCGATGCCCAGAAGCAGGCGAAGCTGTCCGCCGCCAAGTCCTGAGCCGATGAGACTCATTTCGCATCGCCAGCAGAGCCGGGGCTGCCCCGAAGAGACGATTCACAAGATACACTCTGCGTTTCACGAGGCGATTGTGGTATAATAAGCGCAGGTATGGTGCGGAACATCGCGCCACTACACAGCCCATTCGAGAAGAAATGGGGAGTTTGCCATGCGCAAAGCAAGAGGCTTCACACTGATTGAGCTTCTGGTCGTCATCGCCATTATCGCGCTGCTGCTGGCCATACTAATGCCGGCGCTGCAACGTGTGAGAAAGCAGGCGCGCGCGGTCACCTGCATGGCCTGCCTGAAACAGTGGGGTCTTATTTTCAAAATGTACACGGACGACAACAACTACAAATTCTACGGCGCATGGTCCACCTCTGAGCAGGGGCACGTGTGGATCGGGGCGTTGAGGCCCTATTACAAAGATGAGGACATCAACTTCTGCCCTGCGGCGACGAAGCCGAACGCCGATAACGGCTTGTGGGGCGAGGCGTTCGAGGCTTACGGCGTGTTTCCCGAGGACGATTCCAGATACGGCTACGCGGGCCTGGCCGGCAGCTACGGCATTAACGACTACGTCGGCGACCCGGCCTATGCGAGGAATCCCGCCGGCGTGATCGGCGAGCATTCGTGGTACTGGGTGATACCGGATGTGCAAGGTGCGAATCGTATTCCGATGTTCCTCGATGCGGTCTGGCTCGGCGGCATGCCGCAGCATGCGAACACTCCTCCGACTCTCGAGAACGGCACGGGCGGCTCAGGAATGATGCAGCGATACTGTATCGACCGCCACAACGGAAATGTCAATGCGGTGTTCGTCGATTTCACTGTGCGCGAAGTCGGGCTAAAAGAGTTGTGGACGTTGAAGTGGCATCGCCAGTTCGACACCGCAGGGCCGTGGACCCTCGCCGGGGCAGTCGCGCCAGCAGACTGGCCGCAGTGGATGAAGAACTTCAAGGACTACTAACCCGCCTAAGGTCCGCCTGGGCCTGGCCCCAGGGGCGATGGCTTGTGTCACGTCCCCATGGGAATGCGGAAAAACCGCCACGCGACGCCGGAGAACCACGCAATCAGCACGGCTCACCCAGGCCGCCCCATCAACGGAGTTCACCCAGACCGCCGCATCAACGGCACCCATCCAAGACGTTGGGTTCGCCGTCAGCGTCGTAGTCCTTTTGATTAGTCAAAGTACGTGTTTAGCCAGCCCTTGGCATTCACGATCATCAGTGTCGCGGGCATCCTGCCCGCGATTCGAGGGCGGGACGCCCTCGACACAGGGGATGGCTCTTCCCTGGCTAAACACGTACTAATCAAAAGGACTACGAGCTTTCCACGCCGAAAAGGAGTTTCGCAGACGATTCGCAGGCATCGGAGTCGTCGGGTGGGCAAATTCGGTTCATCCGGTTAATGCGTAGGTTGAGTTGTGCAGATTGAAGATTCTGAGTTTGAGATATTCGTCGTCGCGATAGCCGTAGGCGTTGCGTTGGAGGGTTCCGATCTTACTGTTGATCACTTCCAGCTTTCCGGTACTGATACGGTGTTTGTGCCAGTTCAGGATAAAGGGTTTCCATACCGATAACTTGCGAGAGGCGTCTTTGAGTATTTTGATCCCGCTGCAAGACGCTTCTTGAATCCAGGCCTTCAATTCCACCTCAGCCCTCTGTGGATCCGTACACTGAAACAGCAGCCGAAGGCGTTCCTTCATATAATAGGCCGTCGCAAGCGGCTGGTTCAGTTCCAACGCCGCCTGTAAGCGAATCCGTTCATCTTTCCCGGGGTCCCGATGCCCCTTGAGGTTCTCCGGAGCCTTCAAGAGCAGCCATCGACTGCCCTTGAGTACGGCCCTCTGCATCTGGGTGGCCTCACGATATAACTGCCGGCGCAGCAG
>JBDREF010000222.1:0-4736 GCA_043820045.1 Planctomycetota bacterium
GGCGAATTCAGAATATTTTGTCCAACTGGGCAGGATTTTTCGTCTAAACTTGTAACCGGCCGGATAAGACGAAGGCGATTCAGTAACGGGAGCACCAATGGACAAGCGAATAACAGACCTGTGCAAACGTGTCAGGAAGGCAGACAAGGACGCCGCATGTGAGCTGCTGAAGATTTGTTACCCGGACGTCTTTGCATATCTCAGGCGTCTGTGCGGCAGTAATCAGGACGCTGAAGACCTGACGCAGCAGACATTTCTGAAAGTCTGGTCTTCACTTGGTGGTTTCGCAGGGCGCAGCAAGTTTTCGACCTGGCTCTACAGAATTGCCCACAATACCTACGTAGATTGGCGGCGCGGAACCACCACCGGCGCACGAAGCTGCGCGGACCAATGGTGGCACGAGTGCGAAGACGGAAATCCCGGTCCCCTGGCACACGCCGCCGACCGCCAATTGGCTCAACGGCTGTACGAAGCGGTGGACCAGCTCGATGAGGATAAACGACACGTCGTGCACCTGCATTACTACCAGGGACTGTCAATTCGGCAGACCGCCAAGGTCCTGAATGTTGCAGCAAGCACCGTAAAGTACAGACTTCGCGAGGTCTTAAGAATACTCCAGGCAAAAATAGATGTTGAAAAAGAAGAGCTTAATTTAAGAGAGACAATTCCACTCACAAAAGGAGACTCATTATGAATACGCAAAAGAGAATTGAGCAATGCCTCAGAATTGCTCCCAAGCCACCGGTACCGGACAACTTGCTGGATAAACTGCAAAAGGACGTGGCTGCCGGAGAAGCCAAAACACCGTGTTCGGCTCTACGCAGATGGTTTGCTCCGGGCGGTAGCCGAATCGTACCTCGGCGAATAGCCGCCGCAGCGATAATTGCAATTGCTTGTCTCGTTCCTCTGAGCTACGGGGCTGCCAAGATCATAAAATTCGTAGTGGAAGAACTTACCGTCATGTACGGTGTTGATGATGAAAATGAGAAGTATATAACAGCATACGCATTCAATCCTACAGTACAAGGGGATTGTATAAACAACAATGAAGACGCACAGCAGGCTGAGAAGGAAATTTTACAGCTTATCAGAGAGGGCAAAGCTGAGGAAGTCAGCCCCGGAGAATACAAGGCCATTCTGTCGAACGGCGGGGAAGTTATATACGATGCGGGGGGAATTCCAATTGAAATCCTCCAGTCCGAGAACAGACAAGAAAAGATCAAAGAGCTAACCGATGAAATAGAAAGCCTGAAAAAGGCAGGCGAGTTCGAAAGAACCTTTTTGGACGTAGTGAAAAGCCCTAAAGGCCACGACGTATACATATACAAGACGCGTTATGTGCTATCGAATGGTGTGACCATAACCCTGAATTCCGGTTTCCCGCACAAAGTAGAGGAGAAAGGTAAGGACTGACATAGTCGCGGACCTGCACCATCTTATGCTAATTTCATAAGAATCGTTCTGAAAAAAGCGGTATCACGATAACAAGGGCGAGTGGGGCGGAATGATCTCACTCGCTCTTCCATTTTTCAACCAAGCATCTGGCTGGAGGCTATATATCCTTGAAGTCGGCGCCGAATATCTCGGCGCTGAACAGATAGACTTCGGTTGTCGGGTCTTTCCATGCGTCGGCGGCCAGGCCCGCTTTGTGTTCGCAGCAGTATGAAAGGAATTCTTCCTTGCTCCAGCCGGTCTCGGTTGCGACCTGCGGCAGGAAGCAGCCCGAGGCGTGGCCCTTCTTGATGTAGATGCCGTCAACGCCTAATCGCAGGCTCAGCGGGTCGTCCGTTCGCTGCAAAGGCGAGAGGACCGAGATTTCGATATCCAGCATGTCCAGCTCACGGACGGAAATCCGGTCGCCGAAGAAACGCGGATCACCGGTCGCCGAGGCCTTCGCCATCTGGGCGACCAATTCTATCAGGGGACTGTCGGAAGTAAACTGGCCGATACAGCCACGCAGCCGTCCTTTGTTTTTCAGCGTCACGAAGCATCCGCAGGGGGCGTTCAATTCAGGGTCGTCCGATGCGGTTCTTTGCGGCGGTCTTCGTTTGATGACCGCCTCGACGGTATCGCGCGCGACTTTCAGGAGTGTTTGTTTTTGTAGATCATTCATAACGACTATTCGCCGTTTCGCCGCCGGCCCGGCTCGCGCTTCTTAATGTATCAATTTTACCACGACAAATCCGCCAATCAACAGCACAACGAAGGCAAGAGAGAGCAGGTTGAAATATTTTTCCACGAACGGCCGTATCTTCTCGCCTTTCCAGCCCATAAGGCCCGCCACGATAAAGAACCTTGCGGACCTGCTGAGCGTCGAGGCTAAAAGGAATCCGAGAAAATTGATTCTTGCCACACCCGCCGATATGGTGCAGACTTTGTACGGCAGAGGCGTAAAGCCGCAGGCAAAAACGATCCAGAAATCGTACTTGTCATACCAGCTCTGGAACTTTGCGAAGTTCGCTTCGGTCAATCCTATTGTCCCGAGATGCACGTACACCCACGGCCCTATCGCCTGCCACAGGAACATCCCGATGCAATAACCGAGAATCCCGCCGAGCACCGATGCAATCGAGCAGGCCACTGCGAACCGCAGCCATTTTTTCGGCGCGCCGAGCGCCAGCGGCCCGAGCAGAACGTCCGGCGGAACGGGGAAAAAACTCGATTCGGCGAAACTCAGGACGAATAACGCCGTCGCGCCGTGCTTTGTCCGGGCGAAATGAATCACCCAGTCATACAACCGCCTGTGCCAGTGCCACCACGCGACGGGCTGGCCGCCAGCGGCTTGTCCCTCATTGCTCGGTTCGCAGCTTATGGTTTCTTCGTTCGACATTCAGTATTCCTTGTTCGCCCGTAAGACGTCCCATTGGGGAGATATTCGATATTCCCTATTCAGGGGAGCCTTCAAACAAAGTAGGGCCGTCGTCTTTTTGCTTCTGACGAGTTGATTCTGGTGTAGGCATGTCGTTCTGTCCAGCAGGAAACTGGATGATTTTTGTTTCTGGGAGCGATTGTGGTTCAGGTTCTTCTATGTCGGCTATGTCGGCAGGGATGTATGGAATCAGCCCCAGCCGATACGCTTCTTCCTGGGCCTCCCGCGGGGCGCTGCGAATATCCACGATGAATCCATCGACCTCCAGCATCCAGACCAGCGGGTTGTTCTTGAGCATCTCAGGTGTGCACCAGCCGGGGTGGAACGGCACCAGATCAAGCTCATCACGGATGATTCTCCATTTCGATTGCATGGCCTGCTGTGAGACGCCGAATCCCTCTGCGATCTGTGCGGAACTCATGTGCGGGGACTGATCAGGGTCCTGCAGGAAATTGACCCTGCCGAGAGCATAGACGATCCCGCCGGCCCAACCGGCCGGCCGGCCCTTTTCCAGCGGCACATCAATGTCAAGCAGGGCCGCTATCATAACTTCACACAGATCACGATAGTCCTCGTTGAGATGATTCAGACAGAATGCGTTGGTCAGCTCGACTATTTTATCTGCCGCCTTCCAGCTTTCATCGTATATCTTTGTAGGAGTTCCTTCATTTGGCTGTTTACTGCGTTTTGTCTTTTTTTTCTTTTTCATCTGCAAATTTCCCTGCCGGCCCACCGGCCGTAAACAATACCGCAAATCGCGTCACCAACGCACCCAATAGAACATAACCCAAAATCACCTGAAACATCAAGAGCGTCTGTCCCAGCCAGCTATCAGGATTAGCCGCTATATCGCCAAAGCCTAAGGTCGTCATTGTAACAACAGAGAAATAAATAGCGTGCCATAATCCCCGAATGTCACCGACTTTACAGTTTACCATCACAGTACTCGGCAGTAACCAATACGCAAGTGCGAATGCAACTGCAAGTCCAAAAAACCATGCAATGATCCACCACGTTCGGAGCCCGTAGTCGCTTAGTAGCCAGAACCACCGAACCGGCCATCTCGAAATCCGGTGTTCCTCATACCAAGCCTCCCAGTTCATCCGCCTGATGTTGTATTCCAAAAGCTGCTTTATCCCTTCATCTATCCGGCAGCTATTCAGACCCACGCCCCTAAAATCCGTCTTGTTATCAACTCTACATTTCCAAAACAGCGTTGAACCATCAACAATACTCGCGTTTAAAATAGCTCCTTTTAGGTTAGCTCGCAAGAAGTCTGTCCTTTCCAAATGTGTATAAGGTAATTTTGCTCTTTCCAAATCGGCACATCTGAGTTTCGCTTCATCCAGATGAGCGTAAGTTAGATAGACTTCTTTCAGTTTGGAATCTTGTAAATTAGCACTCTCCAAATTTGCGAAAGCTAAATCTGCTCCCTCCAGAAGCATACCAGCGAGATTCACCCCTTGTAACCAAATATCTTCTTTTTGATTTTTAATGCGCCAGTTGTTCCACTCGGTCATGTCTTTCTTGTCCGAGCAGCGTTCGAGCATCTCATACTGGTCGAGGTCGCAGTGCAGGCCTTTCTTGAGAAGCTCGGGGTCGTATCTTCGTTCGTCTTTTGGTTTTTCTGATTGTGAGTTTGGTTTGGTCATTTGTTTTACCTTTGATCTGCGACTGTTTTATCCCTTCGTTTGAGTTGAACTTGTGTCATTGCGAGGCCCGGAGAGCCGTGGCAATCTATTTCTTCCCGAGAACTGAGATTGCTTCGCTTCGCTCGCAATGACGTTCGTCCACTTCAAATCGGCATTGGTAGGGTGTGCAAAATTCTGTTTTTGCACACGCGGACCGGGGCGCCGTATACAGCAAG
>JBDREF010000223.1:0-3259 GCA_043820045.1 Planctomycetota bacterium
GCCCGCTCCGGTGAAACCCTGCGCCAGTCCCAGTGGCGGGACGAACTCCTGAAAGCAGGAGTACGCGCCAAAGGCGGCAGAAAACTGGAATTTACCCGCGTGGAGACCATGAGTGGAACCCGCTGGATACAATGCGAAGCAGAAACAAGGGAAGACAAACCGCAAAAGGTGTTTGTGGTGTTCGGCCCTGAACATGCACCGCTGGAACAGCGCATGGTGGAAAACGCCTGGCAGGAGGCAAGGTCGTTTAAACCGGATATCCTCCTTTTTTGCGCTTTCCAGTTTGATGACGAAGCGGCCAAGGATATTGACGAACTTAAACCCGAAATTGCCGGGATGCAGCTTTTGAAGGTGCAGATGAACGCCGACCTGTTCACCGACGACTTGAAGAAAAAACGCTCCGGCAATGACAGTTTCTGGCTCATTGGTCAGCCGGACGTGGACATCAAGACCATTGCCAAAGGAGAGGATAAAGGCAAGTATCAGGTGGAAGTGCTTGGATTTGATTATTACAACCCAAAAACCGGGAATGTGGATTCCGGCGGCAAGGGGAATATCGCCATGTGGCTTCTGGATACCAACTATGACGACCGCAGTCTGTTTCCGTCCCAGGTATTCTTCCCCATGGCAGGAGCGAAAGACGGCTGGAGCAGACTGGCAAGGAATCTAAAAGCCGAGATTGACGAGGAAAAGATCGAGGCGTTTAAGGGTACGGTTTCACTTCCTTTTGAGAAGGGCGACAACGCTAAAATCGCAGTAAAAATCATAGACGACCGTGGAATTGAAAGCCTGCGGGTGGTTTCATTGCCGGAGAGGTCATGATGAAACAGATAGATAAACTTATCATCAACTCCCCGTATGAGGAGCCAAAATATTACTGGCATTATGATCGGGAGCATCGCTCATTTGAAAAACGCAAAGGCCGCAGGCCGGCTGGTTATGTAGTCGCCACGCCGAACAGCAAGGGATTTGATGATCCTGGGTTTTTTGTGCCGATTGAACTGGTCAATAAAATTCGCCCTCGTGTGAAGTCATGGCGGGGAAATGGGTATCCAGGTGTTTCCGGCATCACCCGCCGGCTGCTTCATCACTGGAAGGCCCCGGAGGAACGGGAAGTCAGGCGGTTTTTCTTCTGTCAACTGGAAGCCATAGAAACCCTGATCTGGCTGATAGAGGCGCCAGAAGCAGAAAAGACCGGCATTGATATCCCGGGGGACGGCGGAGAGTTTGTACGCTGGTGCTGCAAGATGGCCACCGGCACCGGCAAAACGGTCATCATGGCCATGCTGATTGCCTGGCAGGTGCTGAACAAGATCACGAATCGTCAGGATACTCGGTTTGCTAAAGATATTCTTGTTGTGGCTCCAGGACTGACCGTAAAAAGTCGGTTGTCGGTGTTAAATCCCAATGATGACGAGAATTACTATGAGGAATTCAATATTGTTCCCCAGGGCTTGATGGAACGATTGCGGCTGGGACGTGTCAAGGTGATTAACTGGCATAAAATGTCATGGGAAAGCGAGGAGCAGGTACAAAAGAAAAAGAGCGTGGATAAACGCGGCATGTTAAGCGACGAGGCCTATACCCGTCAGGTGCTGGGCGATATGGCAAACAGCCGCAACTTGATTGTTATTAACGATGAAGCGCATCACGCCTGGCGGGTCAACGTGGAAGCCAGAGGGAAATACCTGCGTCAGCGTGACATGAAGGACAGCGCCGAAGAAGCCACCGTCTGGATCGGGGGATTGGATAGACTGCACAAAAGCAGGGGAATTCTGCACTGCTTTGATCTTTCGGCAACACCTTTTGCGCCGTCCGGCAAAAAGGCGGAAGAAGAATCGCTGTATGGGTGGATTGTCAGCGATTTTGGCCTGAACGATTCCATTGAATCCGGGCTGGTGAAAACGCCGAGGGTTGTTATCCGGGATGACAGCAAAAGGACACGGGAGTTGAAATCCCGTCTTTATCATATTTACATGGATCCGGACGTTAAGGACGATATCAACCGCAAGGCGGAGGAGACAGAGCCGCTGCCCGACCTGATTTCCAATGCCTATTACCTGCTGGGGAAAGACTGGCTGGAGACAAAGCAAGCCTGGGAGCAGGCAGGTCATACTGTTCCGCCTGCGATGATCACCGTTGCCAACCGGACAGAAACAGCGGCAAGAGTCAGATACAGCTTTGATCACAAGCAGATTTTGATTGATGAGCTGTGCAAGCCGGAAAAGACGCTCCATATCGACAGCAAGGTTTTGAAAGAGGCTGAAAGCTCAGATGAAGGTACTCAGGTCGATTTTACTACTGACGAATCGGGTGAGATTAAACTGACCCAAAAACAGCAAGCCGAACTCCTGCGGCAAAAGGTAGATACGGTTGGAAAAATCGGCCAACCAGGTGAACAGGTTCAAAATATCATATCAGTGGGAATGCTTTCCGAAGGGTGGGACGCCAAAACAGTCACTCACATCATGGGACTGCGGGCATTTTCCAGCCAGCTTCTATGCGAGCAGGTTGTTGGCCGGGGGCTCAGGCGAACAAGTTATGAGGTTGGGGAAGATGGGTTGTTTGAAGCGGAATATGTCAATATATTCGGCGTTCCTTTTACCTTTCTACCGCATGAAGGAGGAGAAGGCTCGCCTCCTCCTCCACCCAAGCCTAAGACAGCAATCGAGCCTGTTCCTGAAAAGCAGGAATTTGAAATCACATTGCCCAACATTATCCGGGTAGATCATGTCTATCATCCTGAGCTGCATCTTGATGAAGTGGACCCGATTTATCTGGATCCCTACGAAAGCGTTACCCAGACAGAAATGGCCGCCATAATTGCCGGCAAACCGAATCCGGCCGCCTTGTCAGAGATTGACCTGAAGGAAATAGCAGAGAAGTTCAGGACACAAACGATTGTTTTTGAAACGGCAAAACGGATTTATAACAGCGAAAAGCCCGGGTGGAAAGGTTCGGAAGGCCTTTTTCTGGCTCAAATAATACGGCTGGTTGACGGTTTCATCCGGAGCGACAAGGTTGTCATAAAGGATGATCTTTTCAGCAGTGATCTGCTACGACACAGGGTGCTGATTTTGCTTAATATAAACAGAATCGTCCAGCATATCTGGAGCGGACTGCGGGCGGAAAACACCGATAAAGTCGTACCTGTATTTGACAGCGAAAATCCAATCAGAAGCACCGGCAGAATGAGGACATGGTATACAAGCAAGCCGTGCGAATATACAGAGAAATCGCACATCAACCATGTGGTGGC
>JBDREF010000224.1:0-3642 GCA_043820045.1 Planctomycetota bacterium
ATAACGCATCAGGTATTTGCCCAGGACCTTATGGATACGTAATACGCTATGAAGCCGCCATCCGTGGAAAACCACCAGCCTCACTTGTCTATTTGTACCACATATCAACCCTTGGGTCAAGAAAAATTGCCCAGGATGCCAGAATTTTTTTGCCCATATTGCCACCAAAGACTCGAAAACCCGCAATAACTGGCATTTCAGGCGAATTTTCGCGGTCTGCGCCATAAGTAGCTGAGAACGGCCAGATTTAAAGCAAAACACCGCGGGTCCGAAATCGAAAAAAAATGAGCAAAAGACCTGTCCTATAACTCGTCACAATGTGAGTTTCAAGCACTTAATGAGAGAAACGGGTCATGATTCAAGCGTCATTCTTATCCGGGGACGAGGACCATCGACTGGCTCGTGCGGGAACTGGCATGAGAGGATTGCAAGAATACCTCGAAGATAGGCCATCAAACACTTCGATGTTCCAGCAAGAAGAACAACGCTCTGGGCCCGAAATAACCCGTCACTTAGTTATGTACCGGCCGTAGCACTTTATTTCGAGTGTTTCCCCCCCTTTCAGACGCACGTTTACCACATCTGTAAACATGCGCGTCTCGTCGGGTGCAGGCGGCGTTATTTCCACTTCCAGCCTGTAGCCGCCGGCGATAGCCTGTTGGCTTACAACCTTTGCAATGCCGTTCTCGGACGACGTGGACTCAATCTCGAAATACTCATCGTAGTTGCTCACGACAGAGACTTTGTTGATGTTCGGCTCCTGCGGCATGGGGTTTATGAGAAAGACACCAGACGGTATCAATTGGAATCGCTGCTTCGTCCGGAACTGAATGCTCACCCTGTTAAGTTCCGGATGTGTCAGACTGATGGCGATCAATCCGGACGAGCGATTTTGAAGCTTGTCCAGATCGACCTTCGGTTCGAGGACAAACCTGGTCGCTTCCACTGAGGGGTCCACATCGGCGGTAATAGTCTCTCCAGTCGATTGGAACGAGGTTATGGAAAACGGCCGTTTATCCAGACTGGTTATTGTAATCTTCGGGCAGCCGGCGTTCTCTTTGTTAAGCACAAGGTTTATATTTGACGGCTGATAATCAACCCTGATCACGATCTGAGCCTTGATGGTCAGCGTCACTTCCGGTTTCGTTACGTCGTTGCTGCTGACGCGTAGCTGCTTGACGACCGGACCAGCCCGCCGCCCTGAGCCATACTCGACCTTCAATGTACCGCTCTGGCCGGGCGCCAACTCCTTCTTATCGAGCGTCACAACGGCGCCGCAGCACTTCTTGACGTCGGTGATCTTCAGAACACCGCTTCCGGTATTCGTGAACTTGAACTGGCCCGTGTACTTCCTGCTCGATGAAACTTCGCCAAAATCGTATACGGTCTCCTCGAACGTTATCCTCGGCGCTGACTGGTCCGCTCGGGCTTTCTGTTCGCTACTGCCTTGTATAGACGCTGCCGAGTTCGTTCTAACCTTGTCCGGCACCTTGGCCTGCTCCTGACAGCCGCTCTGTATTAACAAGGCCAGTGCGACAGTTACCACGAGCGAAATCTTACAATAATGCCTCATATATGGAGTCTCTCGACTATAGTAGTCTGATGAAAATGATACTCTTACCAGCGATCTCTCGCAAGGCCAAAGGTGTGATACAGCACATCCGCTCCAGAAAACCAAAAAAGGGCTGACGCTCAGCGCCAGCCCTCAAAAGGTACTATCTTACATTCCGCACCCCGATCGAAATACAATCGGTAACTACTAGTAAGACCCTTAGTCGGCGTATGTTACGTCGGTACCCCACGGGTAGATACGAACCTGAAGCAGCTTCAGGCCGTCGTTGTCGTACTGCCAGTATTCATTCTCGAGCATGGGATCAAAGATAGGAATGCGCACGTATACTTCACTAAGAACGTCACCAGTCCCATCGAGAATTTGGACCCTCAGAACGATAGTCAGAAGCTCCGCGGTCACGTTCGTGAAAGTGGTCTTGCCCTTGTTACGGAACGTGATAGGCGCGCCAACCTGCTCTACAGAAGCATAAGCATCGTCCCATTCGCAATAATCGTTGAGAATATGGACATCAGTCGCGGACAAAAAGTCTGCGAGACCGCTCTCAACAACATTTGCGCAGGTGGTGATTGTTGCAACTCCAAGTGGCTTGCCGAGAGGCCGCACATATATCGTATAGTCTGACAAGGTGTCTGCATCACCTGGGTCACCGATCACGTAGGGATCGAGGCCCGGGTTCGGAAGGGCGAAAAGAGCCCCGTCAGCATCCGTGCCGTTCTTATCCAGCACCGCGAACTCGTCAGCGGGAACCTGGGGGGCGTCAGCGCTGCCGCTCTCGACCAGACCGATCTTGGATTTGCCACTGAGGTTGACGAAGATCACACTGCCTTTACCCGTATCACTGTCCATGTCGGCGGTCTTTGGATTCTTTACCCCGATGATGTTCAGGGTCTCGTGCGGGCCGTTCAGCTTTGTTCCGTCCGCTGATTCGAGCGACCAAGCCGTCCCGGCGACCATCATTACGATCAGGCCTGCAATTATTGTTTTTTTCATTTTCTGTCTCCTTTTTCTCTTTTTTGAAGTTAACTTCATTTTCAGGTCTCTTTAGCGGCCGTGCGTCCACGGCCAAGAGCCTTCTGCTTTCTTCTCCATCTCACGTACTTCCACCTCCTCCGCTTTAACCTCCTTTCTCCACCCCTGACACTATCGCACCCCATACCATAAAACACTGCTTCCTGGCCCGGTCGCTACGCTGGAGGCATACCGACAGACTTTAGGTGCGGACCGAGCCGGCTATTACTTTGTAACCACTTGCTTTGTTGGGGAAAGCTTGAACTGGCGTCTGACAGGCTTTCCACCACCACTCCTAAGGCCGATAATATGCCCATTGCACGCAGAATAGTCAAGAGAAAAATATAGAAAAATCAGACTCTCCATTAAGACAACACATGGGATTCCCGCCCGTTACGGCAGGAAAGGAGGTCCTGGGCGATTTTTTGCGACAGAAGAGCCACTGCGAGGCCGTGCCTGGGGGAAATCGGCCCTTGAATTATCGCAACACCTCGCTGCACTCCGCTTACACGCTACAATCGGCGAAACGTACCACCCGCTGAAGCTGGATGCGCACGTTATCCATCTCACGGCACAAACAGCCCATAAGGTAAGAACACCGCAATTCGCACACGAGTCCGATTCCACGAGAAAAGCGAATCAAGCCATAGTTTCTCAGTGACGCTGGGCTAATTTAACGCCAATAATCGGCGAGCGCTCCCGCAACCGCCTGATATTGGCCCTCGCCTTTCTTCTCGCGTTGCCGACCAGCAGCAGCAGAGCCAGCGCAATAATGGCTATCGTCAGCAGTTCCCACCTCTCCCATTGCCTGTAGTAGAGCCATCTCGCATACTCGGTGATCTCGTTAGTCAGGCCTTCTACGGTCATCCTTTCACCTCCAATTTCAGGCTTAACGCCAATCCCTTATGTTCTTGCCTTTTTCCCGTAAGACCCTTTCCGGGGTAACCTCGTAACATATAGTCACAGCCGCAGTTGCCAGAAGAAGAGGAGGAAGGAAAGGTCATTTGGGTCATTTCGCGTTCACTCGCATTAGAACACAGCCGCAGTTTGAAACTGTTTCT
>JBDREF010000225.1:0-9254 GCA_043820045.1 Planctomycetota bacterium
CAGGGCCACGTCCTGCACCACTGCCTCCGCCAGGTCCACCGCCTGGGGGGAGGACCACAGGGCGTCGAATTCCTCCTGCACCCACCGGACGCCCTCCTCGCTCTCGTCAAGCCAAACCAGTTCATAGTTGCTGATCCAGGCCGTCCGGGACTCATTGGCGCTGCCGATAAAGCAGACCCGCGATCCGTCCGTCCGGGTGATCACGCCGGCCTTGCCGTGGATCAGGCCGAAGACCTCATCGGGGAGGACCTTTACTTTGAGAAGGCCGCTTTGAAGAAAGGCATAGAGCCTCTGGAGCCTCGCCTTCATGGGTACGCCGATCTCGGCGGGAAGCGAAGCGCACCATTCGCGGTGCATTCCCCACTTGGCCGCCCGTGCGGTCTGGACGTCCAAAGGGTTGAGGCAGGAGTTGCAGACCACTCGAACGCAGGTCTCGCCGCCTTCCGGCGTCATCCGCTCCAGAGCCTCGCCCGCCACCTCCAGCAGGGATGAGCTGAAAAATCCGGCAATCCGGTCGTACCGGCGGGCGCCCTGCAACTGAGTCGTCAGGAAATTCTTCAAGGGACTGCGGCGTGAGGAGTAGCGATGGATCATGGGTTAATACGGCCGTTTTCCAGATCTAATATCTAAACTACATTGCTTTGATTATTGTCCTCAATGGATTCAGATTGGTGTGATTCCAGTTCCATGCGCCTGCTTTTGCGGCTTCTCCAACTTTAAGTCCAGCGAAATCTTGTTTGCCTGCAAGATAGGTGTGCAGGCGGGTTTTGTGAAGGTCTTTTAATGTAATACCTTTTGTTTTCAGACAATTGACATATAGGTCTACACATTCGTGAACCAGATCGCCTTCCGTTGTGGAAAGACAAAGATCTTCAAGGGTTCCCGGCAACAGCGAACTGCCTTCTGAGCCAGATTCAAAACCGGGAAACAACATATAGGCAACACAGGGCTTACCTTCAGCGAAAGTAAAGGGTCTCTCCGGCACAGCGAATCCATTCTTTTTCAGAGCGGTTTTTATACTTTTTTCAGCCCCATCAGGGTTTTTTTCAGCATCTCGTCCAATAAGCATGGTTGAGGCTTTCTCATATCCCGAAAGCTCCTTGAAAGTTTTCAGATATTGGCCCAGATTACTAATACCGCCAAAATCTATCACTTGAATGTCATGGACGACAAAAGCCTGATATGCCCAGATAAAGAAAAAATAGGCATCTGCTCCCTCAACAAGAATTATCTTATCCTTTTCGATTGCAGTTGGTTTTCTGGGAGGCATATCACCGCACCTCCGAATTGGTATCTATGGCCACCTTGAGCATGTCGTAATCGAAGATCTTTGCTTGGGTTTCATCATCAATCCTATCGAGCCTCAGATATGTAAAATCCTCCTTAAGATCGCCGGATAATCCATTATATGCGGCCTCAAGGCATTCATAGCTGTGCGTGGTTGCGATCACCTGACAGTTGAATTCTCTGGCGGCCCTTCCAATCCCCTCCCAGATCTTTTCCATTACAGAATAATGAAGCCCATTTTCAAACTCATCAATGAGAACGATCCCGTCTTTTGCATTGGCAATGGAAAGAATAATTGATAGGAGTTTGGAAACACCCTCCCCCATATACGATACGGGTATTTTCCGTTTCAATCCTATATCTCCATGAATCATTGAGATGTTACCCATTGAAACCGAAGAGAGTGCTTCTAAATTGGGTTCAATAATTCTGAGGAATTTTATAACTTCATCCTGTTTTCCCACGATGTCCAGTTTCCCGAATCTCTCTGCGTCCTCGTTCGGATTCATTAAACTACGCGAAGAGATAATCATCGCTTGTGCCTTCTCCGCTTTCATGTAGTCAACATGCAATCCCAAACCTTCAATGCCCATGAGGAGATGCGATGTTGCTTTCTTGCCGTTCATTTTGTAAGTTATATCGAGAGCATACGAAGGCGTTGGTTTCTGATCGGTTCTGATCTGTAGATGTTGACCTCCTTGATCGGTTGTTTTTGCACGCACCAAAGACGGTGTATAATTTGGATTGAATTTTATAGTCATCGTCTCAGTTGAACTGACAGACGTTACTGAGATGCTTATTTCCTTTTCCATTTCATAATCATGAAAAATGGGCGCCCACATTGTTTCAGGTTCAAGTGGCAAAACGCTTACACCCCGCCTTGCGAATTGATTCGCGATCATTTGCGGATTCATTCTGTCAAAGAAGAGGAACATCGCCTCAAGTAAAGAGGTTTTCCCCGCATTGTTCTTCCCGCCCACAAGGGTTATCCTTGGCAACTGAGGGATAGAGAGGTTCTCAAATCCCTTAAATCCTTTAATTTCTATCCCGGTTATCATAAGGCAGCCCCCTACAGAATTTCTAAATTTGATTTGCGCAGGTACATTATCGCTGCATTCTATATTCGCCGCCTGATTTCCGGCAGCGCCACAACATCTCAACTATATTCGTTAGTAATCTTGCATACTTTTTAAAATCAGTTAATTAGTGAATGTAAGGCCCATATTTCACACCTTATCACACACGGCCGGGGCCATTTTCTCAGTTCTCCGTCAACTGTGTCATTGGCATGGGTTAAGCGTACTAATAAAATAAACCCTACCCCCTTTCTCCTCGCATCAAAACGGCTTTCGAATAAGCTCAAACAAGGTCTTCGGTTGAAGCTGTGTTATCCCGGCTGCTGTAGCTTCGTTGCAGGCTTGTATAATCGTTGTGTGTTGGTCAGCCCAAAGCGGATGCACGATGAATTCGCCGTGTGCTCCGGAGCGAGCTGCGGGTAAACCTCCAAACATTGCCGGTGTCCAGCCGGAGGGTTGGAGCGTTTGGAAATAAGATGGCGCTGCCGATGCAAACAACGGCTGCCAGTAGGGTGTGGTCAAGTCCACAGGCGCGTTGGCATCGAGTGCTAGGCGAGCCATATCCACAGCAAGTCGCCAATCGAGTATGCAATGCCAGGCGAGGTTTGCGTAGTCCCGAAGGCAGTCCGGACAAGAGGTTTGGCAAGTGTCGGCATGGCGAGGAGCAAGCCAGTTGCTAATAAGGGATTGGCTCGGATTAGCCATGAAGTGCAGGAGTCGTTCGAGTTCAGCAGGCTGTGCGAAGTAGGAGCAATAACCTGCGCCATTCTCAAGGCTATCAGAGAGGAAGATTTGGCCGACAATCGTGCCTGCCTGCCGGATTACGCGCAGGCCCACCCCGATCTCTAAGGGGCTTATGTCCAGCAGCACGGAAACGGCGCGGCGGAGCATGAAACCGAAAGAGTAAAATGCCGCTCGACTTTCTACCCGCAACGGTGAAAGGTCAAGTTCCGGCCGAACGGTGTGAAGGCCCACAACAAGAATGTCTGTGCGTTTGATAGAGCCAAGAGCGCGCACGTCAGGCTGTGCAGCTTGGTCGTAAGTTGGACTCGGGCTGCGCAAGTTGTGCTGAGCCATTTGGTCACTAATATGATCTATCGCTTCCTGCGTCACCCACGTTTCAGAACCGACCAATTTTCGGAACTCAAACATCCTACCGGCGTTGTCATTCACAACGCAGACCTCCGCTTCATCAGACCAGAATTCGCAATTTGCCACAGTTTGCATTGGTAGCAAACCAGGGTCGGTCTTAGGCCGTGACGCGCGTGGCGTCCACTCGAAGATGCCGTCGAAATCCCAGTTAGCACCGAACCATGTCCTGAACCCATGGGGTTGAGCGAGTTGAATAGTTTTAAAGGTGGGAGATGCGCATACTGGGCATAACGGGCTCTCCGAAGCGGGGCGCAACACTACGGCGTGACAATTTTGGCATGTGCCGATTGGCGTTGGCGCACCTAGCGGGTCTGCTTTTTCAACTGCTCGTCGACCTCGCTGCTCGTAATGAACAACCCCCGCTGCAGCGTAAACGACTCCATCCTTCACGGTTTCCGCACCAGGTGCAAATTGACTGATAGCAAGATCGAGATCGCGATCCACTGTTTCTTTGGGGGGCCATTCACGGGAACGGCAGGGGTCCCCGTGGAAGAGATAGCGCGTCCGCGTCGGGAAACCAAACATGGGCAGCAACCCTGCATTTGCAAGCCGTTCACTAAGAGAAGCCTTTAAATATACTGGGTCATTTGCGATGCTCGTTACCTCAGCGACCAGATTGTTACGAACCCACATGAGGATATCCGAACGCTGCTTTATTAACTCCGGCTCAGCAAATGTGAGCAGGGTGTCGCACGTGTGTTCCACAGCAGCTTGGTTCCGCTGGATCCATGCATTCACCATCTCGGCAACAGTCGGTCCGCCATTCGCACCAGGCGGTGGTTGATTCCAGCCTGTCGCCTCACCAAACTCGCCATGTACACTGTCACTGGAGCCAGTCAGAAGCCCAGGCACAACAAATGCTTGCCGCAACACCTCTTTCACCAGCACACGGCGGAGAATGCGCCTTCGTCTCAGGTCTACGTATGGTTGCGGCGGCAGTTCCGCGGTGATGCGGTCGGGGTATTGAAAGTAGTAGTCATCATGGCTTCGTCCGCGGCAAAGCGTAAGTGCCACGCTTAGACCGGTTTCACGCCGGCCTGCACGACCGACGCGCTGCTGGTAGTTGAAACGCATTGGCGGCATGTTGGCCATCATCACCCCGAGGAGTGCGCCGATATCCACACCAACTTCCATTGTTGTGGTCACACAGAGCAGGTCTATTTCATCAGTGCGCGGTTCCTCATCGTGTGGCAAACAGCGCCCTTGGAAGAGCCGCTGACGGCGGCGAGCATCGTTCTTGTCCGTGTTCTTGTCCGTTTGTCCCGTCAGTTCTTCGCAGTTGAGCCGGAACAGTTCGCGCGAGTGCAGGGCGAGAAAACGATAATAATCGTCTGCAACCGGCATATCGGCAATGGGCCGTGCGGATTCGAGCGGCACAAGGCATTCTATGCAGAGACCGCCTGATGGATGCAGATGAAGTCGCCGGCACTGCGGGCAGGCGTAATAGCTATCACCGGGACGCACGAGGCACAAATACTCGGCAAAGAGCACGCCCGTCTGAGCTGGATTGCAAACTCGTGTATGATACAGCAAATCAAAAACTTCCCGCTCTAAGTCCGGCGGTGACTCGTCGTTGTGAAGCGCGACACTGTGGAGATATTGCCTAACAAAGACGGGAACATTTGCCTGTGAGTATGCTCCGTGAGTCGAGAGGCGATAGCGCCGCGAGCCAAGGAGTTGGATCACGCTGTCCGCCGCCTCCTGCACCAGTGTTCGGGCCGCTTGTTGTCTATCTGTTGTGGCGAGGCCGATGCCAAGCGCCTCAAGGCTGCGTCTGCCGGAGGCGAAAATTGCATCGGTGACTTCGCGGAAGGCCGTCTCCCGGATGTGTTGAAGATGCTCCTGTTCAGCAGGTGCGAGCGGCGGGTTGACACGCGGTGCCGGCTGGCCAACGGAATGCCACTCGTAAAGCCGCCGCCACGAGCCTTCACGCTTACGAGGATCAGTCCACAGCGTGCTTTGCGTGAAGCCTCCGGGATTAATTCCTTGCATGAGGAGCCGTGCAGATATGTCCTCGGTGAGTTGGGTAATGGGAAACGGCCCGTGTTGGCCTCGTTGAAGGATTTGCTGCGCGGCCCGTGCGTTTGTGAGGCCGGGGAAACCCGATGCGGGCTGATCGGCACGAGTGGGAAGTTGGGCCGCAGTCAGAACGTTCGCCTCACGTGGATGTGTTGCTTCAAACCCCTGCGCCAATCTCATCTCGTCTACACTCAACGTTGCACCAGAGAGCTGCCTTTGAAACGCCATAGCTCCATGCCCTGCCGTATCCAGCGCCGTCGCCAATGCTTGACGCACCACGTCGCGGTAGTGATCGGAACGCATCCCAGCGGAAAGCTTGGCAGCGTCTTGTCGGCTATCGGAAAAGACGACAAGTTTGCGGCTCGACTGTTGCGCCGAGTGCGGCAGCTCGCGCAGAAGCGCATCGGAAAGCACCTGCGCTACGCGTTGGAAGCCTGTGCGCATTGGACGAATCGGTGTGTCGAGCCGCCGCCGCCGCCGGTCTTCGTCACAGCGTGGGCAAATCGCTGGATATGCCTGGTCAGAATCCCGATCCGGATTCGGAACCCGATAAAGGAAACCACGCACTCCACTGCTCCCACCAAGTTCGACACGTGCTTCTCGGATGTCGAGCCTCGCGTCCTCCCAACGGCGTCCAACTGTCTGTTGCTCCCACCTTTCTGTCACCGGCCGTCCGCCGTCTAAAGAAGGCCAAAATACGGCATAATTGTCGTAGCGGCGGTCAAGAAAGGACATCTCCGGCGCGGTTTCCAAGTCCGGGTGATCTGGACTCAGAAACCACTCGCCAGGGAGCTGCCTTCCTTGAATATCGCGGACCTCTCGCTTATAGCCGCCTAAAAACACCTCGCCGCAACATTCGCATACGAGCAATTCCAGCACGCGCGCGCCGCATGTACATGAAAGACGTGGCTGGTGATACAACTTCCCGACCGGTGGCGTTCCCTGGCGTCCGGTCACTTGACTGCATTGTGGGTTGGTGCAAGCCCACAGCCCCTGCACACTGCGGAAGAAAAGGTGGGCTCGAAGCCGCACAGGAGCGGGGCGCGCTGCTGAGAGGCAAACCAGTATCCCTTCAGTCGCGCTTGCTCGGTCCTCATCGGAAAGTGCAGTAAACAGGCTATTTCCGAGTTTGAAGGGTGATTGAGGGACAGATGAGCCATTGATTTGGCAGGCTGCGCGCAGGGCTTCACCTGCCTCGGAGCGAAGCACAACTTCTCGCAGCACAAGTGATGATTCTCCATCAGCAGGATTCACTCCGACCGCTTCGGCCAACGCCCTTGTAGGTTCGGTGAGGTTATCCGTGTTGTCCCGCACTGCGCAGCCAAAATCACGGAATGCGGAAGCAAACGTGGCACAAACAGAGAGCGCGGCGGGGTTGGGGGGTGTCGCCGTGTCGCCGACAATGGTAAATCGTGAGTGGTCCCGCCCAAAGAAACTCTGGAGGTATTTGAAGCCACTGTTGCCACTTTCCAGAGAAGCACTCGACGCGATGATGCGGAGTTGCTCGGAATCAGGGGTGAGACCCAACCTGTCTAACAATACCCGTAGCAGATAGGCGACTTCGGTGCCGGGCGTACCACGATAGGTGTGCAGTTCGTCTACAACGAGGTGGAAAACGTGGCTGTGATCGGTAGCAAGCCAAGCTCGCGTCTGGTCAAAGATGCCCGCCTCAGGGCTACGCATCAGCATGATATTAAGCATTGAATAGTTCGTTATGAGCAGGTCCGGCGGGTGGTCTTGCATATCCCAGCGCGACCACATTTCGGCCCCGCCTTCGTCTAACGACTGGAAGAACAACGCTGCCTCAGAACCGGCCACAGCCGCCGCTTCCCTTGCCATGTCACGAAGCTCTTTGCGCAAACGGTTGGTGTCACTGTTGCCGGGGATGGGTGTGCGTCCTGTGTAGCGTCCGAAATAAAGACGGTTGCCATTGCGATGTGTATCGAGCCAGGTTCGCGCTGCGCCGCTGTCAAGTGCCAAACGAAGGCGCACGAGTTGGTCTTCGACGAGTGCATTGAGAGGATAGAGCAAGAGTGCGCGCATTGCCGCAGGACGTGTCTCGTGGACACGCTGGGACACGCGCTGGCCATGGCGTTGTTGCGATCTTCCACGTAATGTAGTATGGCGTTCATCCCACCAATCCCATTCTGCCGGGCGGGTGCCGGGAGCGGACCATTGACGTGACTCGCGCACCAGTTCCGCCAATATCGGCACAAGAAAACATTCCGTCTTGCCGGAACCGGTACCGGTCGTAACCACCACGTCTTGGCGTTCGACAAGTGCGCGTTGAAAAGCCTCATATTGATGCCTGTAAGGCTGCCGACGCTCGCCCGTGAAAGGGTCAGTAAATAATGACGGTTCGAGAAAGTCAGCCACTTCTTTAGTAATCGCGTGCCCCCAGGATACGTCAAGAAGTTCGTGCGCCACGTCGGCGAAATAAGCTCCGCACGAAAGATATGCTGGCACCGGTTCGATAAGCGGCTCGCGCCACAGGCGACGGTCCTGGTCAAACAGTAAAGCGCGTCGTTCATCGCGGAGGTCATCATAGCGAATGGCAAGCGGGCTATCGAGATAGCGCTGATAAAGGTCGCGAATGTTTCGGAATATGGCAAGAGGATTGTTCATATTAATGGTTGGCGAAGGAGTTCAGCAGCGAACCGTGCAATGTCGTGTGGCACGTCGCTGTAACTCAGGTTGGCAGTGGCCTTGTCATAAGCGGGCGGTAAGCCGGAGCAAAGAACCAATGCACGTTCCAGTAGCCGGGGTGGTCGGCAGATAGCAGGTACGGACAGTTTTCGCATCGCAACATCATAGTGTAGCAGATCGCGCCGAAAACGTTGCAGCAGCGCGTAAAGCGCGACCGCTCGTGGCAGTTCGAAAGTTGCGCCTTTCCAACGGAGGAAATAGCGCCGTCGCTGAAAGTATATAAAGAAACACAACACGCCGAAGCGTATGGCCTGTGCGTGGCGGCGGTCGGTTTTGCGCCAAGCAAATACCGATGTATCGAACTCGTGAATGTTCCAGTCATTCCCTACCGGAAATTCTGATGGTGCCTGGTTACGCGACGGAGGGTCGCATGGGGGCAAGTGCGAAAGAATGCCAAGTGGCGCATCGGCTTGGAAAGAGACCTCAGCTCGGGTAGCCGCCTCTGCTAGTGCTGATGAACTGGATGCAACAAGGCGAATCACCTCCGGCACGCCGGAAGAATCGAGCGTTTCACAACCAACCTTTTCTCCAATCCGAAGCACTCGCTCGCGCAGTGCCGGTGAACGTGCACCACACAAGACTGCGCGCATCCCTTCCGGTATCGGATGTGCCGCAAACGTCGGCGGAGTGACGCGCCATCCCTTCTCGCAGCCTTGCGCAAAGAACTCCACATGAGCCAGTCTTTCAAGGTCCAGTCGAAGTTGCTGGTGTAGGGAAAACTCGGCTTCACCAATAGTCGGGTTTCCGTTTTCGGAGACACCTTTGTCGCTGGAATGGAGTTCCTCCACGGCGGCACGAAATTGCTGCCAAGAGCCTTGGCGACGCGCAGACAGCCATAGTAGGAGTTCGTCAGCCTTCACCGCATCCTCCTCCAAAGATGTTTGGCTGCAACGCAGTAGTGCCACCAGAGAGTCTTGGTTCCATCGATTCCTTCTGCCAGCGCAAGCTGTTTATGTCTGACATCGTTAATGGTGGTAACCCACTTTCTTAACGCGCGCGCCATGTTACGATTCC
>JBDREF010000226.1:0-8012 GCA_043820045.1 Planctomycetota bacterium
ATCGAGCGCGGCACCCAGTTGAAGATACTTATCTTGCTCTCGGGCAGCCAGGGTGTCGCCATTCGTATCAACAGCAGCAGCCACAGACAATACTGCCAGCGAATCGGCAACCTGCCCCGTAGTATTACCTGTATCAACAGAATCAAACATAAGAGCAGTGCGGCCTGCAACGTCGTTCGCAGCAGCCAGTCAAAGACCGGCACCAACTGCATACTCAGCGATTCCATCTTTCAGTCCTCCGTCTTTTGCTCGAGGATATCTTTCAGCTCGGCTATGTCTTCTGCCGAAAGCTGCGCATCTTCCAGAAACGCCGCGAGCATGGGCTTTGTTATCCCGCCATAGACCCGCCGAACGAACGAAAGCCTTTCCGTGGCGACGCATTCGGCCCTGGCGACCGCCGGATAGTACAGGTATCTTCTGCCTTCCTTCTCGAATCTGACCGCGCCTTTTTTCACCAGTCTGTCAATCAACGTCTTGACGGTTTTGGGCTTCCATTTTGTCTGGCTTTCGAGTTGGTCGAACACCTCGTTGGCAGCTAACGGGCTCTTCGACCATAGCACGCGCATGACGAGCCATTCAGATTCTGATATTCTGGGCAGTTTCTTCATGCTGATATCTCCTTATAATTACAATTGTAATTATACTTAAAATATTACATTCGTAATCCAACGTCAACCAAAAAAATGGAGCAAGCTCAAATTTTTTTAGAATCGGGGTCTTTGCCTCGTTTTTGTGCTGAAAATGGCGGTTTTCTGCTGGCTGACAGGCGGAAATCGGCCGGAAATGCCTGAGAAATGTCGAGATTCAACCGCGGGACAAGCCGACTTTCTCACGCTGGAGCCTGCGTCATCGCCAGCGGTGTATCACAAACCTATCATGCACAGATACAAAAGTATGAGGCCGCCTGAAATGACGGTCGTGGTTATGGCCAGCCACTTTTTGCGGTCACGGATGATTCCCGCGACGCCGAATATCAGGGCGGCGGGAAATGAGAAGATTGCAAGCAGCCCTCCAAGGGTTGCAATTAGGTTGCCTCACCCCGGCTTGCATACAAGCATCACGAGTAATGTCGCTGAAGATACGGCCAACAATGTCGCTGAGATTTTCCCAAATCGCACGGTGAAATTCCTTCAAAGAATATCAAGTACTGGTTTCAACGGTCACATTATACTTCAGTTCCAGTCAATAGATCAACCGCCGGTTTTCAAGTGTCTTGTATAGCCCACGCGCCGGGTGACGCCTATGCGGTCAAAGTAATCGAGCAGGGGGATGGCGAATTTTCTGGTCGTGTTGAGCAGATACTTGAACTTGACACTTTCCAGGCCGCCTTGCTCGGTGATGAACGAGACTAAAAGCTGCCGGGCCTGTTCCACGGCTTCGCTGTGGAAGAAAAGATCATTTTCCACGCGGACGAGATGTTCCAGCTCGATTAGCATTTGCAGCGTTTTGCGAACCTTGGCCGGATCCGCCGAGGTGTGTTGAACGACTTCTTCGTAATTGGGCGGATTGAAGGGCCGGGTCTTGAAGAGCGATTCGATGCTCCGGAGCAATTCCTGCTCGTCTTTGCGGAACGTCTCGCGATGCTCCGGCAGGGCGAGGCGATGTTTTCTCTCGACGAGTTTGCCCTGCGATACCAGTAGCCTGATAAGCCCGTCGAAGACGTCCTGTAGGATGGGCTTTAGCCCATGCGGATTCCGCGTGTGCAACAAAAGGCGTGTTGCACACCCTACGAGCTCCTCGGCGCTCAGTCCGGGGCTCTCGGGCTTGCTGTGGTGAGAATCGCGGACAATGCCAATTAGCTTGTTCTGAATACAATCGCTCATGTCACGATGGATGAGCAGCTTCGGATTCAGATTGAGTACCTTGCCTTCGTCAAGGAGTCCGGCGAGGATTTCTTTAAGCGGTTCCGGCAATATCTTGGCGCGAATTGAAATGTCAGCCTCGCTGACGGCAAAAGCCTCGGCGCTTCTTACGCAGTACTCGACGAAATCCTTCTGCGCGAATACCGCCTCGGCCCTGTCGAGGGCGTCTTTGACTATCAGCGGGTCGTTTCGCCTTAGTTTTTTCGCAATCGCCTCCACGATAGTCCCGCCGCCGATGGTCTGTACCGGTGAAAGGCTCCGCAGGATGAAGCGGTCGCCGGGGGCAGCCACAATCTGTTGGGGCGGTTTTAGTCCGACCTGAACAAGGCAATCCGCTCCGGCGGCGACATTGTTACCCTCCAGCAGAAATACCGTGGCGATAGCTTCGGAGGTGCCCGTGTGAAATTTCACGTTCGCGCCGTTCTTGAGGGGGGACTTTATGTGAGAGAGGACCTGGAGTTTGCACAGGTACCACTGCTGCGGCGAGAAGTACTGGTCGAGCGTGACGGTAGCGCCGCGTTCGATGTCTTTGTAATCCCACTGGGGGACGTTCATCGCTGCGCACTGGCCGACCATGGCGGTGTCGCTGTTCCTCTTGTAAACCTGTATGGCCTTTATCCGGCCCCTGGTTCCATGGGGAAAGAGGACCACTTCGTCGCCGATTCTGATTGTGCCTGCGACAGGAATGCCGGTAACTACCGTGCCGTAACCTTTGACGGAGAACGTCCGCTCGACCGGAAGCCGGAACACGCCGTCCGTCCTTTTCGGTTCGATGGTATCGACGAGCGTCCTGAGGGCCTCGTAAAAAGTGTCGAACCCTTCGCCTGTTATGCTGGAGACGGGCAGAATCGGGGCGTCCTGAAGAAATGCGCCGACGAGAAAATCCCTGATCTCGGCGGTGACTTTTTCAATGCGGGCCGGCTCGACGCAATCGATTTTCGTCAAGGCCACAATACCATACTTGACACCGAGTAGCGTGAGGATGTCCAGATGCTCCCGCGTCTGCGGCATCACGCCGTCGTCAGCGGCGATGACAAAGATAGCGCCGTCTATGCCGGTCGCGCCGGCGACCATTGTTTTTATGAAGTTCTCGTGTCCTGGTACATCGACGATGCCGACCTCCAGGCCCGAGACGGTGCATGGTGCAAATCCGAGGTCTATGGACATTCCCCGCTCCTTCTCGGCCTTTAGATGGTCCGTATCGCAGCCGGTCAGGCATTTTATCAGGGCCGTCTTTCCGTGGTCGATGTGGCCGGCTGTTCCGAGGGTGATGTTCTTTTGTGCTGCGTTCATAGCCGTCAGTCTCTTTGGCTGAGTATCTCGATGAGCGCCTTGACGGCTATTCTGTCATCGCCGCTCAGGAGGGTGCGGGGGTCGATAAGGACCTGGTCGTTTTGGATACGCGTGAAAACGGGCGTATCGTATTGGCGAAGCCGTTTGGCTAACGACTCTGCGCTGATTTTTTCCGGATTCAGCGCCACCAGTGTTGTCGGCAGATTCTGGGCCGGCAGAGAGCCGCTGCCCATCTGCGAAAAACCGGCGGTTGTAGTAACGACGCAGCCGCAAGTGCTCCTCTTCAACTGGGAGGCGAGGCGTTTGGCCTGCCTGGTTATTTCGGAGGCGTCGCGCCTGAGCATTTGCAGAGTAGGGATTTCGTTGAGGGCAATTGACTCATCGAGAAACAGCTTCAAAGTAGCTTCCAGTGCGGCAAGGGTGAGTTTCCCGACGCGCACGATCCTAGCAAATTGGTTCTTTCGTATCGCGTCTATCAGTTTGGCCCTGCCGAGGATAATTCCTCCCTGAGAGGCGCCGATCAATTTATCGGCGCTCGAAGTGACAATATCCGCTCCCTTGCTAATGGATTCGCGCAGAGTCGGCTCCGGCTCGAAACCGAATTGCGAAAAATCTATTAGAGCACCGGCGCCTACGTCGTCGATCATGACAAGCTTGTGTTCGTGCGCTATTTCAACGAGTTCGTCGAGCGGCACCTCGGATGAGAAACCCTGAATCTTGTAGTTGCTCGGATGAACGCGCAGAATTGCGGCGGTGTTCTCGGTTATGGCGCCGACATAGTCACGCGCGTGCGTCTTGTTGGTAGCTCCGACCTCGACGAGCCTTGCGCCGCTGAAGGCCATGACATCGGGAAGGCGGAAGGAGCCACCGATTTCGACAAGCTGGCCGCGAGAGACTATGACATCTTTGCCGTCAGCCACGGTATTGAGCACAATGCTGGTCGCGGCGGCGTTATTATTGACGACGGTGGCCGCCTCGGCGCCGGTCAGCTCTCGCAGAAGCTCTTCGATGCGCCCGTCCCGCTTGGAGCGTTTGCCGGTTTCCGTATCCGACTGAAGCAGCGAATATCCGGCCATCTCGTTTTGGATTTGCTTTAGCGCCCGTGCGGGCAGGACGGCCCGTCCAAGGGCCGTGTGCAAGATTATGCCGGTTGCGTTAACGACTTTTCGATAGTGCGGCTCAGTGAATGCTTGGAGGCGGCGATTGACATCGCCTACGATTCTCTCGCGAACTGTATCCTCATCCGTTTCAACGGACGCCTGGGTAACAAGAAGCTCCCGGACCTCGTCAATCGCCTGCCGAATCGCATTGGCGACAACCGTTCTGCCCACTTCAGCGGCGCTGGTTTCCATGTCAGGGTCTTTCAAGAGCGACTCTACCGAGGGCAGTTTTCTCAAATCTCCGGCGGCGGGGTTTTTCTGGTTTCCCATAAATTACCTTGAGTACTGTAAAAACAGAAACACTCAATATGAACGATACAAACGCCAATTCTACTTTGTTTGGCGGACAAAAACAAGCGATTTACCGGGGTCATCCGAGAGCCAATGAATACGTCCAAATTCTTCCGGGAACTTAGGATGATCACTTTTTTTGCCTGGCATTTTGGTCTGCTTAGAGGTAATATAGAACGGATTTGATTCTAAAAGTCGCGGAATTGGGAAGACAGGACATGAAGAAAAGGGACATATCGATTTCTGTCGCCGTAATAGCGGCTTCGATTTTGCTGCTTTACTCCCATTCTCAGGGAACAGGCCGGATAGAGATTAGAGCCAGCGGTGCAGATGCCGTACTGAATTTGCGCAGCGGTTGGTTCGGGACGGCAATAATCAAATCCGGAGCGGCGCTGGCGGAAGTAAGTGCACGGATACACAGGCCGGAATCGCTGAAAGTCTCGATGCAACGGGACGGCAACACCTGGCAGCTCGAGGGCAACGGCCCGTGGGGCCAGATGTCAACTATCAGAGTGAAGAACGACGACACGGCCGTCCTTGAGTTCGGACCGCCGTTTACGATTAACCCCAAAGTTCATGGCGGGGGGCCGCAAGTCTCCATAGATCTTACGATTGTGGGTCGAGCCGGCGAGCAATATCACAATGTGATAATACAGAACGGCAAGAGAATCGCCGCACCCAGATTGGAAATTGTCGATGAGAATGGAAATGTTTTGACCACGGGCAGATTCGAGTATGGCTGAGGCGGCACCTGCCGGTACTCGTGGCGAGTGCCAACGGATTTCAAAGGCAAGTACCAGGTGCGTGTGGATGTTGGTCTTGGGCCGTTTGAAGTTAGACAGGACGAAACCTGGCACTTGATAGAATGACGAGAAATCGAGCCACGAATGCCGGCGGGCAAAGAGGAAAATTCTCTTTCCCGCCTTTTTTATTGGAACCGAATAAAGAGAAAAGCAACAGGACAAATCTTATTTAAGGCAGTGCAATCATGAAAAGTACAAAAAACATCGGTTTAAGTGACGTGCAGGCTGTTTACAGCGGAGCCGAAGGCGAGCTTTGGGAGCTGATAATGGGCGAGCAGATTCACATCGGCGGCTTTGTCTCGTCGATGGACCTTGCGGAGAAAGCAGACATCGAACAGGGGATGCAGGGCGTTGATCTATGTTGCTGCAGCGGCGCCGGAATGCGTTTTCTGGTTCGTGTTAAGGGCGTAGCGGGAATGCACGGCGTCGATGCAACGCAAAAGGTCGTCGAACAGGGGCGCCGTCGATGTGAACAAGAGGGACTGTCGGACAAAATAAAATTCACACTCGCAGACGTGTGTGACAGCGGCCTTCCGGATGAACAAGCAGATTTTGTCTGGGGAGAGGATGCGTGGTGCTACGTAGTCGATAAAGAGAAGCTCATTTCCGAAGCGGTCCGCATAGTCAAGCCGGGAGGGGTCATCGCTTTCACCGATTGGGTTGAAGGAAAGGCGGGACTCAGTGACGCCGAAGCCGAGCGATTTCTGGCCTTTATGAAGTTTCCGAACATACAGGACGTCGGAGGCTACGGTGATTTGCTGGCGGATAATGATTGCGAGGTTGCCGCTGCGGAGGATACCGGCAGACTTGCGCAATACGTTGACCTTTATCTCAGCATGCTCAACATGCAACTGACATACGATGCGTTGAAGATCATTGGCTTCGACACAGAGCTGATGCGGGCGATGGGGACCGAAATGGTTTTTATGCAGGAACTGGCCCATGCAGGCAAGATTGCTCAGGGTCTGTTTGTTGCCTATAAGAGGTAATCAATACTTCGAGATGTGAGGGCCAAAATGGCAAAATGCCGTGGCGAAAATAAGAGACCTGTTGAACCGCAATACGTTCCGGATGGCTCGTCGGAAAAAGCGCGGGAGAACAAGCCTTTGGCCTGGTTCGGCAGGATGATACAGAACTGCTACGAATACGCCGTCGAGGCCAAAGCCAAAGGCAAACACGTGGTGGGCATCATGTGCGAATATACCCCTCGCGAGCTGATAATGGCCGCCGACGCGGTGCCGGTATGCCTGTGCGGCGGCTCGGCGGAGATGATACCGCCGGCCGAGGAGTACCTGCCCGCGAACCTCTGCCCATTGATCAAATCAACGTACGGCTACCATGTCCGCAAGGCAAATCCATTCCTCGAAATGGCAGACCTTATTGTCGCCGAGACGACCTGCGACGGCAAGAAGAAGATGTATGAATTGATGGGCCGGACGCGACCGATGTATGTGCTGGAGCTGCCCCAGAAACCGACAGACAGCGATGCGATGGTACACTGGGGCAGTGAGCTGCGCAAGTTCAAGGCGAAGCTGGAGGACGATTTTGGCGTCGAGGTGACGGACGAGAAAATAAGGCGGTCCATAAAGACCATGAACCGGGAACGGGCGTTGCGGCGTGAACTGGCGGAGCTGATGAAATCGCAATCGCCGCCACTGACGGGCAGGCAGTTGCTGGATTTCAAGAGCATTATCTCCTGTATCGACGCCGACTTCGAGCAATACGCTGAAGCGATTAAGCTATTCAAGTCCCGGGGAGATGATTGCGACAGAAGCCGCCCGGTTAGGGTATTGTTGACCGGCGTCCCCATCGTTCACGGGGCAGAGCGGATTCTTGACATAATCGAATCGAACGGAGGGCTCGTGGTATGTATGGACAACTGCACGGGCTTAAAGCCGATACTGGAAGATGTTGACGAAACGGCCGAAGACCCGATCCTTGCCCTCGCCCGGACGTATTTTCGCCTGCCATGTTCGGTCATGACAAAAAATGACCGTCGGCTGGAGGTGCTGCGAGACCTGGCCGCTGAGTACCGTCCCCAGTGTATCATCGACCTGATATGGCAGGCCTGCATTACCTACGATGTTGAATCGTACCTCGTCAGGGAACTGGCCGAGAAAGAGCTTGGCATTCCTTACCTGAGAATTGAAACCGATTATTCGCCATCCGATTCGGCGCGTATCGCGTTGAGAGTCGAAGCATTATTTGAAACGGTTCTCCAAAGACGCGACGAACGGGGGCAATGGGGCTGATGAAGACAATTATCTACACATGTCCCTACGTGCCTGCCGAGTGGATTGCAGCACATGGCCTGCGGGCGAGCAGGTTGTTACTGAATGGCGCCGACTCCGCTCTCGGGCTTGCTCGAATAGAGGGTATCTGCCCTTACGTTCGCAGCTTTATCGGTGAGGTGATGGGCAATACGCACGCCGGAGCGGTGGTGGTGACAACGGTATGCGACCAAATGCGCCGTGGTTTCGATATTCTAACCGCCAGGTGTGAGCTGCCCGGTTTTCTTATGAATGTGCCGAGCACGTGGCAAAGTCCTGCGGCGCAGAAGTTGTACATGGACGAGTTGAAACGCCTGGGCCGGTTCCTTGTAA